>JANNRY010000296.1:0-2282 GCA_031401935.1 Betaproteobacteria bacterium
GTGTTCGTATTGATTGGTAATCCAGAGTTTCATGTTCGGCACGATACGCGCGGTTTCTTCGGAAAATTCGCGATGCACGTACATGTCGTCGAAATAAACCGCGGCTGCAACCGGCACCTGGTTTTGTTTTAGCTTCTCCACGTCGTAGAGCAACGGCCAGGTGTCATCTTTGGCGATAATGTCGGCTGCCTCCTTCAGCGGCTGCAGCTGCGGGTAGGTATCAAACATCCAGCGATAAATCATTTCGCCGGTAAATAGAATGGCACCGGATTGGTTCAGATTGAACGCCGACAATTCCGCGAGCAAACGATCTGCCGACCAGCTGCTTGCGGCCTGTTGTGTGTAGCACGCCTCCTGCATGAGGGCAAAAATCGGATTGGTGTCGAATGATTGGAGTTGCTCAAGATGGAACAGGAAGTTCCAGTTTATTTCCTGTTTGTTGTTTCCATCAACGCCATCGACGAACGCCTCTTCGATCAAATAGTGAATCGCCTCAAAGCCATCGCTCATGCCAAATTGCAGCCCAAGTTGCAGGAATCGTTGCGCGGTTAGGCGTGCTCCGCTGGGCATCTTTACGTCATGGTCGAGCAAATGACGCACGATGGCGCGCACCCTGCCCACGTCGTTTGGGTAGCGCAGATAGTAGAAGCGATTTTTGTCGATCACACGCTGGTACGTGGCCCGATAAACATCATCAGTCGGCCGGGTCAGTGAGGGAATGCCGCCGGTAATGAGCACTTCTTTCAGCCCTTCTGGTACAGCAGAAAGATAACGCATCGAACAAAATCCGCCGTAGCTCTGGCCGAGAATGCTCCACGGCTGATCGCCGATCAACAGCTTACGAATGGATTCGGCATCGCGAACGATATTGTCGGTGCGGAAATGTTTCAGGTAGTCGGCTTGGGCTTGAGGCGAACTGAGGCCACGCATCGTTTGCGCGGTGATTGGCGTGGATAGCCCAGTGCCGCGTTGATCAAGCAAAACCAGTTTGTATTCCTTCAGCACGCGCTTGATCCAGCCGGTATTGCTCATGGGCCGAGGTGAACCTGATCCTGGTCCACCTTGAAAAAACACCATATAGGGAAGATCTGCATGCTCGTTTGCAGCGGCGGAAACGATGCGGGCAAACACGCCGGTTTTTTTGTCGGGATTTGCGTAATCGAGCGGCAGCTCGAACATGCAATTTTTGAACACGAGGCCGGGAAGGCGGTCAGTGGTTTGTTTCATTGGTACTCCGTATAAGAATACCAAAGTCTAGCATTAGTGCGGTGTCTGGCGCATATTTGGCCGGGGAGGCCCGTCAATGCTGGTGACTACGATTTTTAAATACTTTCTAATGGCATCTGCGCCGCGATGGTTTTGATCGGCTCAATTCGAAGCAAGCATGATTTTCGTTTCGCGCGATGCGGTCACCACGATGGTTTCCATTCTGGCAATTTGTTCGATGCGTGGCGCGGTGATGAGGATCGTTTCCATTCTTTGTATTTCCATCTGCGGTGCAACTTTCACGGCGCGTGCGTCGCTGCTGTTGAGAACACCAGCCACGATCGCGATGAAGGTGACGGCCATCAGTGCTGCTGCGGCGACGTTGTCTTTGAGGTTTGTGTTGAATGCGGATTTCATGGTGTTGCTCCTTGGGGTTGTTTGGTTAAGTTCGTTGCGTTGTTTGATGATGCGACTTTATGCAAACGCTCTCTGACGCTCAATCGGATTGCGACGAAACGAACAAATCGGCGGCTGAACTGGCGTAAACCCGGATATTTCGGTGTGGGGACGCGCTGGAGCACGCGCTTAACAATGCAGCGAAACGTTGGTTTTAGGGTCACTGCTACAATCGGCGTGAACCATTTCCCTGAAAGCGCGCCAATGGAAACCCCAAACGATCCTAAATTCAATCCGTACCGCGCGTCGCCTGTAACGCAGTTGGCTGATTCCCAGAGCAGCCAGGCAACCTACGTCTCAGCCGGGCGCACCGTCGCCGCAGGCGAAGGGCTGGAATGGCTGACTGCGGCATGGCGGCTGTTTGTCGCGGCACCGTTGATGTGGATCGTGATTTTCGTGCTGTACGTGGTGTTTTTCATCGTGCTGTCGTTTGTGCCGTTCATTGGTTCATTGATTGGCTTTGCGCTGTACGGCGTCATCGGCGCGGGATGGATGGCTTCCGCGCAGGGTGTCGCGCAAGGCGAAAAACTTGAACTTGACCACATGTTTGCGGGGGCCAAGAGCAAAACCCAGCCGCTGCTGATCCTTGGCGCGGCTTACGCGGTTGGCATGTTATTGAT
>JANNRY010000297.1:0-13964 GCA_031401935.1 Betaproteobacteria bacterium
ATGAAAGCGGCAGAAAAACAAGAAGTGATGTCGCGTTTTCTTGCCAATGACATACAGTTACTTGTTGCGACCACGGTCATTGAAGTCGGCGTCGATGTTGCCAACGCGACGCTGATGGTTATTGAGCACGCCGAGCGCATGGGGTTGGCACAATTACACCAGTTGCGCGGACGTGTTGGCCGCGGCGCCAAACAAAGTACTTGCGTACTGCTGTATCAAAATCCCTTGGGCGAAACGGCGCGGACGCGACTGAAAGTGATATTTGAAACAACTGACGGTTTTGAAATTGCACGGCAGGATTTATTGATTCGCGGCCCAGGCGAGCATTTGGGCGCGCGTCAATCGGGCGCGCCGTTGCTGCGTTTTGCCGACATTGAGCGCGATGTTGATTTGCTCAAGGCTGCGCGCGATGCTGCCACGTGGATGTTAAAACATGCGCCACAGAATGCGGAAAAACATCTCGCACGCTGGCTGGGTTCACGCCAGCATTATCTGAAAACATGAGAACGCTTCGACTATTAAAGCTGGGGGCATGGCGGGCAGCACCGCCTGCACATCCACACCCTTTGCATGCATGGCTTACCTCGCGTGGCTCGCTGACGGCGCGCATCAAATCCCACGCGAATAATTTTAATTTGGTCCGACTCAAACAATCAGCGCAGCTGCCCAATATTGACGAGCGGCGTGAACTCGGTTTGCGTCGCGGGGAGCACGCCGTTGTGCGTGAAGTGCTGCTGCGCGATACTGAACACGTGCTGGTTTTTGCGCACAGCATCGCCTCGCGTCGCGATCTGCGCGGCGCATGGCGCGGGTTGTCGCGTTTGGGTTCCCGCCCGCTGGCTGAAATGTTGTTCAACGATCCGACGGTGGTACGCTTGCCGATTGAGTACCGTAAGATCGATGCGCGGCATCCGCTTTATCGGCGTGCTAAGCAGGTGACATCGTTATACACGACCTCTGCGTGGGCGCGTCGGAGCGTGTTTTTGAAATTGGGGCGACCATTGCTCGTCACGGAAGTTTTCCTGACGACCATGCGTACGGTCTAAACAATTCCAATCGTCGCCATCACATGTCAGCAAGCGCCAGCCAATGAATCCTCCAAAAACAAAAATCTGCTGCATCAGCTCTGTGAATGAAGCGCAACTCGCCATTTCTTGCGGTGCATCCGCGTTGGGCCTGGTGTCGGCAATGCCTAGTGGCCCCGGCGTTATCGACGAAGAGTTGATCGCCGAAATCATCCGATCCGTACCGCCACCCATCGCCACCTTTTTACTAACCTCCCGCCAGCATGCAGAGGCCATCATTAATCAGCAACAGCGTTGTCGGCCGAATACCTTGCAACTGGTTGATTCAGTCGCTGAGGATGAGTTGATCCGCTTGCGACGTGCATTGCCGGGCATTGCGCTGGTGCAGGTCATTCACGTTACCGGGCTGGAATCAATTGATGAAGCGTGCGCCGTCGCGCCGCTTGTCGATGCGATCCTGCTCGATTCCGGCAACCAGAAACTTGACATCAAAGAACTTGGCGGCACTGGTCGTGCTCACGATTGGGCCATCAGCCGCGCGATTCGTGAGCGCTGCGGTAAACCGCTGTTCCTTGCGGGTGGGCTGAAGGCGGAAAATGTGCGCAGCGCCATCAATGAAGTACAACCATTCGGGCTCGATCTTTGCAGCAGTGTGCGGACAGATGACAAGCTCGACGAAGTAAAACTTCGCGCGTTTTTTGTGGCTGCGAGGCAATAGCTGCATGGTCGATCAGTTCAAACACTACATAGCGTTAACGCGCCTCAATCGTCCCATCGGTATTCTGCTTTTGTTATGGCCGACCCTGTGGGCGCTATGGATTGCCACCGACGGTCGTCCTAACGCCACGATTCTCGCGGTATTTGTATTGGGCACCATCCTGATGCGCTCAGCTGGTTGCGCGATGAATGATGTCGCTGACCGCGATTTTGATGCGCACGTCAAACGCACCGCTGATCGTCCGCTCGCTGCGAAAAAAATTTCCACGAAAGAGGCGTTGGCTGTCGGCGGTATATTGGCCCTGACGGCGTTTCTGCTTGTTGTGATTTTCCTTAATCGATTCACGCTTTATTTGTCACTCGCAGCACTATTTCTCGCTGTGAGCTACCCTTTCACCAAGCGCTTCTTCGCCATGCCGCAGGCATATTTGGGTATCGCGTTTGGGTTTGGTATCCCGATGGCGTTTGCGGCGGAAACAGGCGCTGTTCCCGCGCTGGCTTGGTGGATGCTGGTTGCAAACATGTTCTGGACCATTGCCTACGACACCGAATACGCGATGGTGGATCGCGACGATGACGTGAAGATCGGCATCAAGACCACCGCCCTTTTGTTCGGCAAATACGATGTTGCCGTCGTGATGTTTTGTTACCTTGTCATGCTGGCCATTCTGGCGGGCATCGGCAAAATGATCGGCTTGGGGTGGCCTTATTTTACGGGCCTGGCTCTTGCGTGTGGCATCGCGCTATTTCATTACACGCTGATCCACAAACGCGAACGCGAACGGTGCTTCAAAGCTTTTTTGCATAACAATTGGCTGGGCTTTTCAGTTTTTTGTGGCGTGATGTTCGATTACGCGCTGCGTACGTAAATGCCGCGTTGACTTCGGTCTGACGCCGAAATTTAAATGGAATCTGCCAAACACTAGGATTGGCGAGGTGTTGCAGCCATTTTACCGTTGAGAGGCCCGCCAATGCTAGAGATTGACATATTTCAATGCGATTTTCAGAGGGCAATCGTGAATAAAATTTACTAGGTCTGCCCACGATTGGCGCTCGCGCCGCGAATCAACGTGCCGACGCCTTCGCTCGTCAAAACCTCAAGCAACAGTGCGTGCGGCACGCGTCCGTCGATAATGTGCGCCGTTTTTACGCCGTTTTTCACCGCGTCGAGCGCGCAATCCACTTTCGGCAACATGCCGCCAGAGATCGTGCCGTCTTCAATCAGCTCAGCCACTTTGGACGCAGTCAGTCCCGTCAACACTTTGCCTTTTTTGTCGAGCACACCAGCCGTGTTGGTGAGCAAGATGAATTTCTCGGCTTGCAAGGCAACGGCGATTTTTCCGGCAACGACATCTGCGTTGATATTGTAGGCCGTACCTTTCTCGTCAACACCCAATGGCGCAATCACCGGAATGAAATCCTCGCTATCGAGCAAATCGATAATGGCGGTATCGATCTTGACCACTTCACCGACGAGGCCGATATCGATTTTTTTGCGCTTGTCTTCCCGCGAGGTAATGGTCATTTTGCGGGCATGGATAAAATTGCCATCTTTGCCAGTGAGTCCAACGGCTTTGCCGCCCGCCTTATTGATGAGCGTAACAATTTCCTGATTCACGAGACCGCCCAACACCATCTCAACCACGTCCAGCGTTTCGTCGTCAGTAACGCGCATGCCCTGAATGAATTGCCCCTGCTTGCCGATTTTTTCGAGTGTGCGATTGATCTGTGGCCCGCCACCGTGAACGACAACCGGATTCATGCCGATCAGTTTCAGGAGCGTAATGTCTTCAGCAAAATCTTCCTGTAACGCGACATCGGTCATGGCGTTGCCGCCATATTTGACAACGATATTTTTATCCCAGAAGCGGCGGATGTAAGGGAGCGCCTCGATCAGCACTTCCGCTTTCTGCGCGGGAGAAATTCGCGGATTCAATAGTGTTTGTGCCGCCGTTGCGACCGTCTTTTTCGCAGGCTTTGCGACATCTGCAGTGGCGGGTGGCTTGGATGCGGGTTTTGGTTTTGCTGATTTTGCGGTCGATTTTTTAGTCATGGATTTTGCTCCAATGGCGTTGAAATGAAAGTGGGACTTTACGGATGAATAATTCTGTTAGTGTCAGCATTTAGCAGCATGCGTCAGTTCATGCGGACTCAGCTTTGGCGTCGCGTGATAACAGGCGTTTAACGGTTTCACGCGGATCAGCGCGTGCGAACAGCACGGCGTTCACGGCTTCAGTGATCGGCATATCTATCGAATTTTTTTTGGCCAGCGCTAGCGCAGTCTGCGCAGAATTCACGCCTTCGGCAACGTGGCCGAGTGAGGCAAGGATGGCATCCAGACTCTTACCCTGCGCAAGATGCACCCCCACTGACCGGTTGCGCGAAAGATCGCCAGTCGCAGTCAAGACCAGATCGCCTAATCCGGTTAAGCCCATAAACGTTTCAGGCTTCCCGCCCATCGCGACGCCCAGACGTACGATTTCGGCCAAGCCACGCGTGATCAGCGCTGCACGGGCGTTCATACCGAGCTGCATGCCATCGCAAATGCCGGCGGCAATCGCCATCACGTTTTTCAGGGCGCCGCCAAGTTCGACGCCAACCAGATCATCGCTCGAATAAATGCGTAATGCCGGACCGTTGAGCTGCGCGGTAATTTCATGTGCGAAATGCAGATCGTTGGCGGCTAGCGTCAAGGCACAAGGCAGTCCTTTGGCAACTTCAAGCGCGAAGCTTGGGCCGCTGAGCGCGCCATATTGGCCGCTGGGCGACGAACCCGTTGTTGCATCGACAGTTTCATGTGGCAGCTTGCCGGTTAATTGGTCGAATCCTTTGCAAACCCAAATAATCGGTATGCCTGGAGCGTGCTCATGGATTGACGCAGCCGTTGCTGCCAAGCCGGATGTGGAGGTGGCAATCACGCACAGTTCAGCATCAGCGAGCGTTGCGCCCAGATTTGATCCTATTTTGATTGATGCCGGAATGACGATGCCGGGTAAATAGCGCTCGTTTGTGCGCTCTGTCGAAAGCAACAGTGTGTGTGCTTGATCGCGTCCCCACAGAGCCACGACATGCTTTTGTGAAAATGAGATCGCGAGCGCTGTGCCCCAGGCGCCGGCGCCCAGCACCGCAAGGTTCATGCGCCCCAGACTTGGTTGACGCGTACGAACCCGGTCAGGCCATCGCGATGCCGCACCGGCAGCCAGCCATCCAAGGTCGCCGGGCCGACGGGTTCCAGTAACACCGCGCGCTGCGCTTCAAAGACAATCGCCGCACTTCCATTCGGTGCTGCCCGAATCTCGGCGGTGACGTTGCCAACCTGAACATAACGCTTGTCGCCCAGAAATGTGTTTTCCATCCAGCCGATGGTGTTATCAGCGCCGCGCACTTTCGTCCATTTGTCGAGCTTTACCAAGACTTCAACAGGATGAAAGCGGGACAGTATGAAAATCTTGTTCGCCTTCGTAGACAGCCCGTCGTAAAGGATTGCTGGTTTATCGCCGATCGAGGCGAACAGAGGCGCAGGCGGTGCTGACGGCGGCGTGGCCTGGGCCATTGCCAGCGTTGCCATAAAGCAAAACGCCGCCAACAGGGTGGCGGCGCTTCGATAAATCATGAATTTGTCCATGACCGTATTGTGCGTCAAATAACTTAGTGCGTCACCAACTGCGCCGCTTCCGGCGCTGCAGCCTGCTGGGAGTCATGCTGCTTCTGCGCTTGGTAGAGCGCTTCAAAGTTGACAGGGTTCAACAGCACTGGCGGAAAACCAGCACGTACGATGGCGTCAGACACTGTCTCACGCACATACGGGTACAGAATATTTGGGTTGCTGATGCCAAGAATGGGATCAAGATCAGCATCCGGCACATTGCGAATGGCGAATATGCCGGCTTGATTTGCTTCCACCAAAAACATGGTTTTCTCGCCGATTTTGGCGGTAATAGTTAGCGTCAGTTCAGTCTGGAACACGCCCTCATCAACCTTGCTGGACACGTGATGAAGTTGAACGTCAACTTGTGGTGGGTCGCGTTCGAGAAATATTTGCGGTGCATTGGGGACCTCCAGCGAGAGATCTTTTACATAGATTTTTTCGATGGAATAAACAGGTTGGTTTTCTTGAGTTGCTGCATCGGTCATTTCATTTTCCTCGTTAAGTTATGCGTGCTTCAAAATTTCAGGCGGCCAATAGGGCGTCTAGTTCGCCGGCCTTGTCGAGGGCGGAAAGGTCATCAAAACCACCCACGTGCCGCTCACCGATATAAATCTGCGGTACCGTGCGACGACCGGTTTTTGTCATCATTGCTTCGCGCTGCGCCGGATCGAGATCAATACGAATTTTATCGATTTCCGCCACGCCTTTGGACTTCAGCAGACGTTCTGCCATGTGGCAGTACGGGCAGGACCCGGTCAGAAAGAGGGTAATTTTAGGCATGATCTTGCGTCGGCTTATTTTTCGACCGGCAGGCTGGCCTGTTGCCATGCGCCAAATCCGCCTTGCAATTGATACACATCGACAAAGCCGTGCTGCTTTAACAGGCGCATCGCAGCACCAGCGCGGGCGTTCGTGCCACACGTGACAACGACAGGTTTATCCTTGAATTTTGCGATTTCGTCGAGGCGCTTGCCGATTTCTGCGAGCGGGATATTTTTTGATTTTGGAATGCGACCACTACCAAATTCGCCAGTCGCACGGATGTCCAGAACGAGCGCGTTGCCGCCGTTCATTAAACGTGTGGTTTCAAGTGTGCCGATTTCTCTGGAGCCGCCGGTTAACTTTGATAATGTCGGCCAAAGTAACATGGTGCCGCTGGCGATGAACAGCAAAACCAGCATGATATTTTGTGAAAGAAATTCGGTCATAGGGTCAACAGTTAGAAGAGAATTTCGGTGAGTAGCGTGAAGAATGAAATGGGTTGGCGCGAAAACCTGATATTTTACCAACAAGCTGACATTAAATCTTTGTCTTGGCCGCAATTTCTTCTACCCGTCTACATGTAGATGATCGCAACAAAAACAATACTTAATCGAGACTATCCCAATGAAAAAACTCATATTGATGCGCCACGGCGAGAGCGTCTGGAATCTGGAGAACCGTTTTACCGGCTGGAAAGACGTAGATTTGACTGAAAAGGGTGTGGAAGAGGCGCGGCGAGCCGGGCGCGTACTACGCGATAACGGGGTCGACTTTGATCTCGCGTACACGTCGCTCCTGACACGGGCGATACGCACGTTGTGGCTGACGCAAGAGGAAATGGACCGTCGCTGGGTGCCGGTGGTCAAGCATTGGCGGCTGAATGAACGTCATTATGGTGCTTTGCAGGGATTGAACAAAGCGGAGACGGCGGCAAAATTTGGAGACGAGCAAGTGCTGGTGTGGCGCCGAAGCTATGATGTTCCCCCGCCCGCGCTGAGCCGTGACGATGAGCGCAATCCTGCGCATGATCTGCGCTATGCAACTCTGTTGCCAGAGGAGCTGCCGCTTACTGAATGCCTCAAAGACACGGTTGTCCGCGTGGTGCCGTACTGGCAAATGGAAATTGCACCGCAGGTCCGGGCGGGTAAAAAGGTTATTGTCGCCGCACACGGCAACAGCCTGCGTGCGCTGATTAAACATCTTGACCTCGTCACCGACAAAGCGATTGTCGGCCTGAATATTCCAACCGCAGTGCCGCTGGTATATGAATTAACCGATGACCTGAAACCCATCAGAAACTACTATTTGGGAGATCAGCATGAGATTGCTGCGGCGCAGGTTGCTGTTGCCAATCAGGGTAAAGCCAAGACTTAGGAAAGGGGCGAGCGAAAACCCAGGGGTGGCAGCGAAACAATGAGTCGACGTGTCATTTGGGTCGTGGCAATTTGTATTGCGCAGTTTTGCGCCGCGAGCCATGCAGATAAAAAAACAGAACTCAATGAGCTGCGTGACCGTATTCAGGGTCTGCAACGTGATCTGGCCAGGAGTGAGGAATCGCGTAGCGAAGTTGCTGATGCGCTGCGAGCGTCAGAAAAATCCATCAGCGAAGTCAACCGCAGCCTGCTCTCGCTCGGTCGTGAGCAGGGCCAAATATCGCTGAGCCTTGCGGAGTTGAAGCGCAATATTGACCGTGCTCGCGCGGATGTTGTAAGTCAACAAGTACTGCTTGACCGCATGATCCGCTATCAATACATGTTCGGTAACACCGATGCGCTGCGTCTGATGCTCAATGGTGATGACGTTGCCTTTGTTGCCCGGCAGATACGCTACTTTGGCTATATTTCCAACGCCCGCGCCGCGATGATCGTCGGACTCAACAAAAGTCTGACAACGCTGGCGGCTCTCGAAGAAAATGCGCGTAGAAAGCGTGATGAACTGGCCGCAAACGCGGAGGCACAGAAAAAAGCGCGCGTCGCACTGCAAACCGAGCGCGCGGAGAGGCAAAAAGTATTTTCGAAAATAAAAACGGACATTACGCAGAATAGACGTGAAATTGGACGGCTCAAACGTGATGAAGACCGTCTTAGCAAGCTGATCGATCAACTCGCCAAGGCGCTCGCGAAAGATCGGGAAGACCGCAAGGAGCGTCGAGCCGACCGCATCCAGCAAGGAGGCCAGCCCGTAGATAGTGATGCGGACGATTCATTCATCGGGCGCGCGTTTCAGACGTTGAAGGGCAAACTGAAATTGCCCACTCGCGGGGAACTTCAAGGGCACTTCGGTAGACCAAGAGAAGGTGGCGGCGTAACCTGGAAGGGTCTATTCATTCGCGCTGATGTCGGGCAGACAGTGAAAGCGGTTGCCGATGGCCGGGTTGTGTATGCCGATTGGCTTCGGGGGTTCGGAAATTTACTCATTGTGGATCATGGCGGAGGCTATATGAGCCTCTATGGAAACAATGAGAGCCTGTTAAAGCAGGTTGGTGAACGAGCGCAGAGCGGGGAAACTGTCGCGTCGGTCGGATCCTCGGGCGGCGCGTTGGAATCGGGTGTATATTTTGAATTGCGTCTCGAAGGCAAGCCGTTTGACCCAATGAAATGGGTGGCGCGCTGATACACATGCACTAGTGCGAAAAAAATTTACTGTGAGGATTGCATGAGCTATGCATCAAAAGATATCCCGAACAATACCGTGAGCCGTAAGTTGAAGGCGGTAGGATTGATCGGTATCGGGGCGATTGCGGGCGTATTGTTGAGTCTCAATTTCTCTGCTGTTGCGGAGCGGCAAAGCACAATGCTTAACTTGCCGATTGAAGAAGTTCGCATGCTGTCTGAAGTGTTTGGGCGCATCAAGAGCGACTACGTCGAAGATGTGGACGATAAACGCCTGATCAAGGAAGCCATTAACGGAATGCTCACCGGGCTCGATCCGCATTCAGCCTTCCTCGATGCCGACGCATTTAAGGAAATGCAGACCACCACCACTGGCAAATTCGGTGGTTTAGGCATTGAGGTCGGTGCAGAGGATGGTTTTGTCCGGGTGATTTCGCCGATCGACGATACGCCGGCGTTTCGCGCCGGTATCAAGGCCGGTGACTTCATAATCAAGGTCGATGAAACGAGTCTGCGCGGCATTTCGCTCACAGAGGCCGTCAAACGCATGCGTGGCGAGGCGGGCACCGAGGCGAAACTGACGGTGTTGCGGCGTGGCGAAGCCAAGGAATTGGTGTTCAACGTCAAGCGCGCAATCATCGAAATTCAAAGCGTTCGGTCGCGGTTAATTGAGCCTGGTTACGCCGTCATTCGGTTAACGCAGTTTGAGGAAAATACCGGCGAGAAGATGACGCGCCATATTATTGACGCTTACAAACAAAATGGCGGTGCACTGAAAGGACTGGTGCTGGATTTGCGCAATGATCCGGGCGGGTTGCTTAATGCCTCGGTTGCCGTCTCAGCGGCTTTTCTGCCCAAGGACGCGCTGGTGGTTTACACCGATGGCCGCGTCGAAGACGCCAAGATGCGTCTTCACGCGCGCAAGGAAAACTATTTGCGCAGCCCTAATCGCGAAGACTACCTATCCAAACTGCCGCCGTCGATCAAGGACGTGCCAATGGTCGTTTTAGTCAACAACGGTACGGCATCCGCTTCAGAAATCGTGGCTGGCGCTTTGCAGGACCATAAACGTGCAACCATCATGGGCTCGCAAACATTCGGTAAAGGCTCCGTGCAGACCATCCTGCCGTTGGGCAACAACAGTGCGATCAAGCTCACCACCGCGCGCTACTACACACCAAACGGTCGTTCAATTCAGGCCAAAGGTATTTCTCCTGACGTCACAGTCGATGATGGCTCGCAGCGAGTGGCGATGCGCGAGGCGGATCTTGAGCGGCATCTGGTTGGTGACGACGAAAAGAAAGCAGCTGAATTATTGAAGGCTAAACTTGAAGCCATTACTGACGCAGCGGCATTGCCGCCTGAGCAAAAAGATAAGGACGGCAAGGCAAAAGGACTTCCTGTCGGCGGTCTGCCCGGTCAGGGCGGAAAGGCGGCAGGCGTCGCAAACGTGGCAACGCTCGATAGCAAGCTTGACGAGAAACCAGTGGAATACAAACCCCTTAACGCGTTGGATGGAAAGCCGATCGATTTTGTGTTGCAGCAAGCGATGAACCAGTTGAAAGGTTTGCCGGTTGCCGCTAATCCGCGCGCTCTGGTGGCAAGCGCCAGTGCAGCGGTCTCAACTGCGAAGCCTAATCTGGACAAAGTCGATAAAGCGGCGAAGTATGACAAGGCCGCGAAGTAACTAGGGCTGTCAGTCACCGCCAAGTGAAGGCCCTTTTCCGGGTCAATCAACTGGGTAGCTTGAACAACCATGGATGATCAAGCACTGCTTCGCTATAGTCGGCATATTCTGCTGAACGAGTTTGGTCTCGAAGCGCAGCAGCGCCTTGCTCGTTCACGCGCGCTTGTCGTCGGCGCAGGTGGGCTGGGATCAGCGGCATTGATGTATCTGACTTCTGCCGGTGTTGGTCATATATCCATTGCAGACGGTGACATCGTTGACCTTACCAACCTGCAGCGGCAGATTGTGCATCGCGAAGATACTGTTGGCATGAATAAAGCGCTGTCTGCGCGACGCCAGTTGCGGTCGATCAATTCAACAATCACCATCGACGCTATTCAGGAACGGTTGTCGGGTTCGGCCCTGGAAGATGCAGTCAGCCAGGCAGATATTGTTCTCGACTGTTCCGATAATTTCGCGACCCGCCACGAAATCAACCGCGCATGCGTGCGCTATCAAAAACCGCTGGTTTCAGGCGCTGGTGTACGCTTTGATGGGCAGATCACAAGCTTTGATTTACGGCGTGCTGATAGTCCCTGTTATCACTGCCTGTTTCCGGATCAACCCGATGGCGAGGAAGAACGTTGCGCCATCATGGGTGTGTTCGCGCCGCTAGTTGGCATTATCGGTACGATGCAGGCCGCGGAGGCGATTCGATTATTGGCATCGATAGGCGAACCACTCATCGGGCGTATATTGATGCTGGATGGGAAATCGCTCAGTTGGCAGACGGTTAGATTCCGCCGCGATGAACATTGTGCAGTCTGTGCCCCGCACATCGCAGCGAAGATTATGGAGAGCAAATATGAAACGACTACTGAATAACTTTTTACCCATCGTGTCGGCTGCGTGCATCGTCTTTTTTGCGGTTTCCGCTTCGGCGCAAGAGCTCTGGAAATACACCGACAAGGACGGCAAAGTTACATATTCCGACAAATCCCCGACGGATGGTGCAAAGGCCGAGCGAGTCAACGCTGACACTGCTGGAACCGTGATTCCCGCCAGCAAGAACGTGATTGGCGGCGCCACACAAAGCAGCGCGACCATCAGTAATCGCGCCTCGACACGTGAGGCAACGCGCGATCTTTTTCGCAAACAGGTGGAGGATGCGCGCGGCGCGCTTGACGCGGCAAAAAAAGCGCTCGAAACGGGACGCGAAGCCAAAGAGGAAGAGCGCCAGATTGTGGTCGGTCGCGGCCAGAATGGGCAGCCAACCGGTGTCAACGCTGTGCTTCGCAAGCCCGAATACGAGCAACGTATTGCCGGGTTGGAGGATGCGATCAAGAAAGCCGAGGCAAATGTGGCTGCGGCAGAAAAAAATATGCGGGACAACGCGCCAAGGTAACGAAAAAGCCGCTGTCAGTTTGCGGCAATTTCATCCAGCGGCCAGCGCGGCCTGATATTAAATGAAGCGAATGCATTCTCCTTCAGTGGGGTATTTGCACTGAGGCGCATGGCGGCTGCAAAAGCGATCATGGCTCCATTGTCGGTGCAGAGTGCCAGCGGTGGAAAAAAAACCAAACCACCAGCCTTGCGAACTGCTTGGGTGAGTTTTTCCCGAAGTGATTTGTTCGCCCCGACGCCGCCCGCAACCACCAGGCGCTTCATGCCAGTCTTTTTTAGCGCTGCGAGTGATTTCGCGACGAGCACATCGACGATTGCCGCTTGAAATGCAGCTGCGACGTCTGTGTGAGCTTGCTGGTCGAATGCGCTGTCAGTTTCCAACTTACGCTTGAGCAACAGCGCGGCGGTTTTTAAGCCGCTGAAACTAAAATCCAGATCGCCGCTGGAAATCATTGGCCGCGGCAATTTGAAGCGTCCAGCATGGCCCGTCTCGGCGAGTTTGCTCAAAGCCGGACCGCCCGGATAATTTAGCCCGAGCAGCGATGCAGTTTTGTCGAACGCTTCGCCAGCGGCATCATCGACGGTTTCGCCAAGTAATTCGTAGCGACCCACGCCCGAAACCGCCATCAACTGTGTGTGGCCGCCCGACACCAGCAAAGCCACAAAAGGGAAGTCCGGTCGCGGTTCGGAAAGCAGCGGCGACAGTAAATGGCCTTCCAGATGATGAATGCCGACCACTGGTTTTCCAAGGGCTGCGCCCAGCCCGGCAGCCACGCTGGCACCGACAAGTAATGCGCCGCCCAAGCCCGGGCCTTGCGTGACTGCGATAGCATCGATGTGGCTTAGTGAGCGCCCACCCTTGTTTACAACAGCTTCTATAAGCGGTGTAAGTTGACGAATATGATCCCGCGACGCAAGTTCAGGCACTACGCCACCGTAAGCGGCATGCATCTCGATTTGTGAATGCAGGCGGTGCGTGAGTGTTCCGGTCACGCTGTCGTAGAGCGCCACACCGGTTTCATCGCAGGAAGTTTCGATGCCGAGAATCAGCATGAGCAGTAGAAGGGGGAAGAAGGCGGGGCTTGGCAAAATCGCCGTAAGTCGTTATTATATTGGGCTTTCCGCCGATATGTGGGTGGCAAAAGCAAGGTAAGTGCAGCACAACTTCAGACCCTCAATCCACTGAACGTGAGATTGGTTGGGCATAACTAGAAAGCTAGAAAGGTAATTTGAATGTTAGTTCGATTGAAAGAGAATGAACCGTTTGACGTCGCTCTGCGCCGTTTCAAACGTGCAATTGAAAAGACTGGTTTACTCACCGACCTTCGCGCCCGCGAATTCTACGAGAAGCCTACCGCCGAACGTAAGCGCAAGCATGCCGCTGCGGTTAAGCGTCGCTTTAAGCGGCTGCGTAGCCAGATGTTGCCGCCGAAGCTCTACTAAATTTAAGGTTGTATCGAATTTATTGAGGCAGGTGACATACGTCGCCTGCCTTTTTTATTTTGAGATGCGATATGGGAGATGCTAAATGACATTACGTGAAAAAGTTAATGAAGACATGAAGGCGGCGATGAAAGCGCGCGAGACCGAGAAACTTGGTGCCATCCGTCTGTTGCAGTCAGCGTTGAAGCAGAAAGAAGTCGATGAGCGAGTCGTGCTGACCGATGACATGGTTCTGACGATCATCGAAAAAATGCTCAAGCAGCGCAAGGACTCGATCACGCAATATACCGCGGGCAATCGCCTTGACCTGGTCGCAAAGGAAGAGTTCGAAGTCGGCGTGTTGTCGGCGTATATGCCGCAACAACTTAGCGAGGCGGAGGCCATGGGGATTCTCGATGCCGTCATCGTTGACACCGGTGCTACGTCCGCCAAGGATATGGGCAAGGTAATGAACGCGCTCAGACCCAGAGTGGCTGGACGCGCGGATATGGCTAAATTGTCAGGTTTGGTGAAAACACGTCTTGGCTGAAATAGTCAAAGTGAATATTTGCATTCGCACACACAACAGACGGTATTGCAGGCTCTGTTCTTTTCCCCGCCTATAATTCTTGAATGATTCCGCAAGACTTCATCCAGCAGTTGCTCGCTCGCGTGGACATCGTCGACGTGATCGACAAGCACGTCAA
>JANNRY010000298.1:0-2382 GCA_031401935.1 Betaproteobacteria bacterium
GGAAAACTGGTCAAGCCGAGCGGCGCGAACCAAAGCCCGTAGCTTGGGTTGGCTTCATCAGCGCAACAATGTCTATCGCGCCGATCTTTTCAAATTGATTCGTTGCTTAATGTTGGGCTGGTGAATCTAGCCCAACCTACACGCTGGTGACAGGATAGCAAGGAGTACGCGCGGCAACAGATGCCATGCCAGCACAAGAATCGTAGATCGCCATTTGCCGGGCGTTTCTAGATATTTTTATCCGGGAACCCGCGCCAGTGCTAGAGATATGACATTATCAAGGCAGCAAAGTCAGGGCGACTTATTACCATGGATCGTGAGCCGGACGATCACTTTATCGATAGAGTGCGGGCTTGGTGTACTCAGGCGGCAGGCTTAAATACTAGCGCCGCGCCGTTATTGCACCAGCGCTGGCCGGTAGGCTGCGGGCCATCGTTAAAAACGTGGCCATGATGACCGCCGCAGCGCGCGCAATGGTATTCGGAGCGCGGATAAATCATCTTGAAATCGGTTTTTTTATCGAACGCGCCCGGCAGGGTCGTGAAAAAACTTGGCCAGCCTGTACCGCTATCGAACTTCATTTCAGAGGTGTAGACGGGCAAATCGCAGCCGGCGCAGTGAAACACACCTTTGCGCTTTTCGTCATTCAAGTTACTGCTGAATGGACGCTCGGTACCTTCGTCGCGTAGCACATTGTATTGTGCAGATGAGAGGCGCTTTTTCCATTCGGCTTTGGGCAATTCCATTTTCTCGATTTTCATAGGCGTTTGGCCGGCTTGTTGAAGAGCGATTTTGACTTGTTCGGCGGTTGGCATTTGCGGTCTGCCTTGCGCGTAAGCGGCTTTGGCAAACACCTGCGATCCGGCTGAGGCGAATAATCCTGACAAAAATGTACGACGTTTCATACGGTTTCCCTCGATTGATATGTTCTTTGGTCGCGAATTCACAAAAAAGTTTACGACTAAGACATAAATTTGGATGCAATCAATTTGCGGGATTGCCTTTCAGGGCCGTTTCTGGTGTTAAATTCTCCGTACTTAACCCGTACCGCCGACCGTCAGCCCCTCCATGCGCAGGGTTGGCTGGCCGACACCCACCGGCACGCTTTGGCCTTCTTTGCCACAGACCCCAACGCCGCCATCGAGCCGCATATCGTTACCGATCATGGAGATATGTTTTAGGGATTCGATGCCGTTGCCGATCAGCGTCGCACCGACGACTGGGTATGAAATTTTACCGTCCTCGATCATGTACGCTTCCGACGCCGAGAACACGAACTTGCCGCTGGTAGTATCGACCTGCCCACCGCCGAAATTGGCAGCGTAAAGCCCGTGCTTCACGCTGGCGATAATTTCTTCAGCCGTTTTGTCGCCGTTGAGCATGTAGGTGTTGGTCATGCGCGGCATCGGGATGTGCGCATATGATTCGCGCCGCGCGTTGCCGGTCACCGGTGTTTTCATCAGCCGCGCATTGAGTGAATCCTGCATATAACCTTTAAGGATGCCATCTTCGATCAACACATTGCGCTGCGTGACATTGCCTTCGTCGTCGATATTCAATGAGCCACGTCGGTCGGTAATTGTGCCGTCGTCAATGACAGTAACGCCCTTGGCCGCAACGCGCTCGCCAATGCGTCCGGCAAACAGGCTGGAGCCCTTGCGGTTGAAGTCACCCTCAAGACCATGGCCAACAGCCTCGTGCAGCAGGATGCCAGGCCAACCTGAGCCCAGCACGACGGTCATCGGCCCGGCTGGCGCAGGTTTGGCATCGAGATTGATCAGCGCTTCGCGCACCGCGCCCTCAGCGTAAGCCTTCAACACTTCGTCGGTGAAATACCGGTAATCGTAACGACCACCGCCGCCGGTGTGGCCCTGCTCGCGACGTCCATTTTGCTCGGCAATCACAGTGAGGCCGATATGCACCAGCGGTCGCACGTCAGCTGCCATCACACCATCGCTTCTCGCGACCATCACCACATCATACTCACCAGACAAGCGACCCATTACCTCTTTGACGCGGGGGTCAATGTTGCGGGCAAATTGTTCGAGGCGCTCCAGGATGCGCACCTTGTCGGCATCTTCAAACGATGACACCGGATCAGTTGGGGTATAAAGCGCACGACCAACTTTCGATTGCGACTTGGCGGCTTTTTCATTACCACCTGCACGCGCAATGCTGCGCGTTGCAGCTGCAGCTGAGGACAATGCGGCATGGCTGATGTCGTCTGAATACGCAAACGCGGTTTTTTCACCTGACACCACCCGCACGCCAACGCCTTGATCAATATTGAAGCTGCCCGACTTGACGTGGCCCTCTTCCAGACTCCAGCCTTCAGAGCGCGAATACTGGAAATACAGATCGGCGTAATCAGCATCGTGGGTG
>JANNRY010000299.1:0-2036 GCA_031401935.1 Betaproteobacteria bacterium
TCGGCATCAAATACATTACAGCGCCCGCGTCTGGACAGCATTGACGCTTTGGAAAATGTGATGAAACCATAAGGGTGCGCATGCAGGCTCACGCCGCCCGTCAATGCCTGTACGGTCTCGCCAGAAAGTATGGATTGGCACGCTTGGTGAAACGCTACCAGCGACGATGAGCAGGCTGTGTCGATGGCAAGGCTTGGCCCGCGAAGATCAAAAACATATGAAAGACGATTCGCTGCAATGCTGGCAGTATTGCCCGTCGCCACACTCGCATCGACGGCACCAAGATCATCTGCCAATCGGAATGAATAGTCTGCACTAGCGATACCAATGTAGACGCCACAACGGCTGCCCTTGAGTGTAGACGGCTTCACACCAGAGTTTTCCAGCGCCTCCCAACTCATTTCGAGCAGCAAACGCTGTTGCGGGTCCATCAATGCCGCTTCGCGCGGCGAGATACCAAAAAAAGTTGCGTCGAACTTTGTGATATCGCCGATTGAACCAGCCGCGAAAGTATAGCTGGTGCCGGGATGGCCTTTTGTCGGGTGCAGGAAGGGTGCCTGTTCCCATCGTGATGCATCGACTTCAGTCACCAGATCGCGGCCTTCCAGCAGACCTGGCCAATAATCCTGGCTGGTGGACCCTGGAAACCGGAACGCGCAACCAATCACCGCAACTTTTTTTGTCATAGTTTTATGGACCGCCCTTGCATCATTAGGCCTTACAGGCGCTACTTTGTTCCGTTAGCGTGACCGTGGCAAGTTTTGTGAATCATTCGTTAACTGATGCTATGCAGAACAACCGTCTTGACAGTCCAAATTTCGCGCCATGTACTTGCGCATTGAATCTGGCTTCTTGACGATCAGTCGG
Organism: Betaproteobacteria bacterium; assembly: GCA_031401935.1. GTDB lineage: Bacteria > Pseudomonadota > Gammaproteobacteria > Burkholderiales > Usitatibacteraceae > UKL13-2. The sequence continues at coordinate 868 of JANNRY010000299.1, forward strand.
GTCCCCGAAAAAAAGAGGGGCTAAAAATTCAATCCGCCAAACATGGCGCACATCGTTGCATGAATATGACAGATTCTACCGTATCGCGCTGTGAAAATCGCCACATGCTGTCGCTCGGCGCGATGCAAATATGTAACATCCGGTTTCGCGCTTCTCGTATGCAATAATCGTCCATCCAACCATCCGGCAATTAACATGCTTATTCGTTTTCAAACTATTCTCTTGGGTAGCATTTTTGGCTCAACATTGCTGCTTTCCGGCTGCAACTCGATCCCAACCAGCGGCTTTGGGCGCGCTGATGCTGATCCTAAATCGACACAGCCGAATTTAAAGGGAATCCAGATTGTCGATGTCACCGATGGCGTGGCAAAACAACTCATTGACCAGCGCGCCACACGTCAATTTTCGGACGCGTTTGCAGCGACCGCTTCGCGAGAACAAACCATCGGCAATGGTGATGGTCTGGAAGTATCGATTTGGGAGGCGCCGCCAGCGACGCTATTTTCGCCTGGCAATAGCGATATTCGCGGCACAACATCAGCCAGCCGCGCGACCACCCTGCCGGACCAAATGGTCAATAGCGAAGGTTTTATCAGCGTGCCATTCGCGGGAAAAATAAAAGTGGCAGGGCAATCACTGCATGCGGTGGAGGCCGAGATCGTAAAACGACTCACCGGCAAAGCCAACCAGCCGGAAGTGTTTGTGCGTTTAACGCGAAATGTCTCCTCCAACGTGACGGTGGTTGGGGAAGTCACGAACAGCACGCGGATCCCGCTGACACCAGGTGGTGAAAGATTGCTTGACGCACTCGCAGCTGCTGGCGGCGTGCGCCAGCCCGTGAACAAAATGACGATCCAGCTCACTCGGGGCGAAAATGTATTTGCCATGCCGCTGGATAGCATCATTCGTGATCCGAAACAGAACGTGATGCTCGCGCGTGGCGATGTCGTCACGGCGATGTTCCAACCACTCAGCTTCACCGCGTTGGGCGCGACTGGTAAAAACGAAGAGATCAATTTCGAGGCACAGGGTATTTCACTCGCGCAAGCACTTGCGCGCACCGGTGGCCTGCGCGACGAGCGCTCAGACCCGCAAGGCGTATTCATTTTCCGTTTCGAGCCAGCGAACGCGTTGTCCTGGCCCTAGCAGCCGCTCAGGACGACAGCAGA
>JANNRY010000300.1:0-6463 GCA_031401935.1 Betaproteobacteria bacterium
CAATTGTTTGGGTCCATTACATTGGAAAACATGCGGCGGAACTCCATATCCACCACCAGCTTTTCCAGTGTCTTGGCATCGCTGCTGACAGCGAGCAACGTATCTTCATCAGCTTCCGATTTGGCCAGCGCGAACAGTTCACGCGCATCACTGAGGCCACTGCCAAGAGCTGTCAGATTGGTGACAACCTCATCGAGTAATTTCTTTTCCCGACCCAACTCCTGCGTGCGTTTGCTATCGCCCCAGACTGCGGGGTCTTCAGCCAGCCGGTTAACCTCTTCGAGCCGTTCTACCTTCGCATCAAAGTCAAAGATACCTCCGCAACTCGACCGTGCGGGAGGTCAAGTCGGAGATGAGGTTTCCAATTGCGTTTAGCTGATCTGCTTCCATGTGGGTACATTCTGTTGTTACTCCCTCTCCTCTTGGGAGAGGATTGGGGTGAGGGAGGGGTGAGTCGAGAAGTGTGGTGGACGTTTTTACAACGGCCACCTAGTGCGTAAATTCAGCGAGAATTATACGCGACGAGGCTGTTGCTAACTGACGTAACCAGCGGGCACAAAACTATAAATCAATGTTGCCGATCCTCGACACACAGCATTACGACGATGTTTTTGGATGTCGGAAGGCGATGGTTCCAATCTGTACAACATCAACTCCAGTCATTTCGAACCTGGTTTTATCGGTTGAGAAATCTGCTGTTGCTGCGGAGTAGTGCAAAAGCAGATTTCTCTCTTCGTTCGAAATGACAACGGTGTTTATTCTGACGGTCGTGTCATTGGGTTCAGGTTCAAATTTATTTTCACCAGACACTTGATCGGCTTCTGTAGTAACATATCTACATTAATACAGCCACGAGGTGTCGCCATGACCATCACCACCCTCTCGAGCCGCCAGTTCAATCAAGACGCCAGCAATGCCAAGAAAGCGGCAAAGGCTGGTCCTGTAATCATCACGGATCGTGGTCGGCCGGCGCATGTGCTGTTGACGTTTGAAGCGTATAAAAAAATCACCGGTGGACGCACGAAGATTGCAGATCTGTTGGCGATGCCTGGCATCGAAAACATGGAACTCGAAATTCCGCAATTACGCGACCCTGCACAAGCGGCGAAACTCTCCTGATGTTTTTGCTCGATACCAATGTCGTATCAGAGCTGCGGAAGGTACGGCTAGGCAAAGCAAATCGGCATGTCGCCAAGTGGGCCGACAGCGTTGATGCCGCTGATTTATTTCTGTCTGCGATTACGATCCAGGAGTTGGAGATGGGTGTGTTGCTGGCTGAACGTCGTGATCCTTCGCAAGGCGCAATATTCCGTGCGTGGCTGAATGGACACGTCTTGCCTGCTTTCAGTGGTCGCGTCCTGCCGTTCGATATTGCCGTTGCGCAGCGTAGCGCGCGGCTCCATGTGCCTGACCCTCGTCCCGTTCGCGATGCGCTGATTGCCGCCACTGCGCTGGTCCATGGCATGACTGTCGTTACGCGCAATGTCGCGGATTTTGAGCCGACTGGTGTTTTGATACTCAACCCTTGGGGTAACGTATAAGGTCGAGACACTGTCATTTCGAGCGGAGCGAGAAATCTGCTTTAGGATCACATCGAAAAAGCAGATTTCTCACTCGATAAAGCCGGGTTCGAAATGACAGGAATCCACATGGATGCGCACTCTAACCCACGTAATCCAACACCAACTGCAACGTCGAGTTTCCCCGAAATTCATTAATCGATGGCCTGAACACCGCGTCAATACTGGTGTTCAGGGCATCTGCCGAGCCAAAGCGCATCGCTTCAAATGTGGATGAGCCTAAGGATAATTTCAGCTTCAAATGTTTTAGTCCGACCACGCGCTGCTCCAGCACGCGAAAGCGACCCGTAAACGATGGCGCGCTAAAGCCTTGTCCCCACACTTGTGCGTCGATGGATTGCACGAAATCAAAGGTCAGTTCATCGGCATCAAGCGTGCCGTCGGTTTCAATGCGTTCGGCCAAATCGGCAGGGGTCAGCAGTTCGCGAGCTACCGCCTCAAACGCGCTCGCAAAGTCGGCCATGCCGGATTCAGGGATGGTGAGGCCCGCCGCCATTGCGTGACCGCCAAATTTACTGACGAGCGTTGGATGACGTTTGGTGACCAGGTCGAGCGCGTCGCGCATGTGAAAGCCGGTGATCGAGCGGCCCGAGCCTTTCAGATTGCCTTGGCCATCCTGTGCGAATGCGATCACGGGACGATGATATTTTTCGCGAATGCGTGAAGCAAGGATACCAACCACGCCCTGATGCCAGCTCGCATCGAATAGCGACAGCGCATACCGTGCGCCGACATCGACGTCCTCAAGTGAAGCCAGCGCAACGTCGCGCATATCGGATTCGATTGAGCGTCGTTCGCGATTGAGCGCGTCGAGTTTTGTGGCCAATTCTGTTGCGGTGCGTTCATTTTCCGCGAGCAGGCAGGCAATGCCGAGAGACATGTCATCAAGGCGTCCGGCGGCATTCAATCTTGGTCCGACAACGAAGCCAAGATCGTAAGTGGATGCGCGATTCGTATCGCGACCTGCAACTTGCATAAGTGCGCGAATACCCGGCGACATGCGCCCGTTGCGGATTCTTGCCAGGCCTTGCTCGACCAATACCCGATTGTTGTGATCCAGCCGCACCACATCGGCCACGGTGCCGAGCGCGACCAGATCGAGCAGATCAGCAAGGTTTGGTTCGATCTTTCCCTGAAAATAATTTCGTGTACGAAGCTCTGTGCGGAGTGCTGACATTGTGTAAAAAATAACGCCTACACCCGCGAGATTTTTGCTCGCAAACGTGTCACCGACCTGATTCGGGTTCACAATCACCGCCGCATCCGGCAGCCAATTGCCGGGGAGATGATGGTCGGTGACGAGCACCTGAATGCCGCGCCGATTGGCCTCGGCCACGCCGTCAACGCTGGCGATACCGTTGTCGACGGTGATGATGATGTCGGGATTGCGCTCTGCCGCGAGGGCGACAATTTCCGGCGTCAGTCCATAGCCAAATTCAAATCGATTGGGCACGATGAAATCAACCTTGGCACCCATCGCGCCTAGCGCGCGCATGCCAACCGCACACGCCGTCGCGCCATCGGCGTCGTAGTCAGCAACGATGAGCAGACGTTTACCGGCTTGGATGGCATCGGCGAGTAACTTGGCGGCGTCCTGGATGTATGCGAGATCGGTTGGGGAGAGCAGGGCGGGCAAACCGTGATTTAAATCCGTTGGATTCACCACACCCCGCGCCGCATACACGCGCGCCATGCGTGGGTCGATATTGGCGGCGATCAGTGCATTGAACGCGGCTGGGTCGCGCTCGCGGATGACGATTTCAGGCATTGGCCGACGCCAAAAACGGCCGGGGTCTTTGCGTCAGCCTTTTCCACCAACTGAAAATGCCGTGCATCGATTGCGTGTTAGTAGTGACGACCAAAGAGTCGCGATCCCGCGGCAGCGTGAGGATGATTTCGTCGATGGCACCAGTTTTTAGCGACGCGAGCAAAGGGGCGAAAATTTGCGAATCCAGTTGCAACGCAGCTTCCCGCCAGCCTTTGACATCGCCTCGTTCGTGGAAAATCGTTAGCGTGTCAATTAGTAACGCGTTGTGAGCAGTGAATGAGATGATGTCCTCAGTGGCTAGCTGTGCAAGCAGCGCAAATTGCACACCGCTCCATTTGGCAATGCCATTGGCGAGCGGTGTATCACCAAACACCGCGCCAATAGTGGGTTTACAGGATGCCGTTGTCATGGGCAAAACACCTTCACCCCAAAACCACAGACCGTTGATCGTCAGTTTCCCCGCAGCCTCACGGGCGTCATTGACGGGGTGTGAGAAGAGCAGCATTTGCGCTTCGTTCTGAATCGATTTCCATGAAAGCTCTCCGCGCGATTGCGGCAGTTTCTCAAACACCGCGCCACGTTGGGCTGCGCGAATAGATGTTGTTTGCGGTAATTCTTCCGCATTGCAACTGACGTACCAATGGCCTGATGGTCCAGCACAAAAAGCTAACCCACGATCAGCGAAATTTGAATTGAGCGAATCGATCAGTATTGCAGTTTCGCTTGCTGCGATGTCCAGAGACGAAGAGGAAAACAAGTTGACCGTATCTCTGTCAGCCTGAAAATGTGCGGGCTCGGCGAACATCCATCCGTGAATGCCGACGTCGATGCCATCGCCGTGCGCCGTCAATGCCGCTATCGCTCGCCCCGCTATACCAAATGCTGAAAGCTGAACAGTTGGCCATTCGCTGTCAACACTCGATCTGCCACGCGCCAGCAATGTCTCGATTGCAGGCAAGCGGGGTGCCGCAGAATCGGCAAACCAGTCTGGCGAAACGAGCAGGGAAGGGAGAAATACGTCGAATTTCATAGCGGGGCGAGACAATGAAAGTAGTTTATCATCGGGCCACTGCAATCCCTTGGTTCACCACATCTTGCAACCCCTCTCACTCTTCATCGGCCTGCGCTATACCCGCGCAAAACGCCAAAATCACTTTATTTCATTTATTTCACTCGCGTCCATGCTGGGGATTGCGCTTGGCATTGCCGCGCTCATCACAGTAATGTCGGTAATGAATGGCTTTCAAAAAGAGGTGCGAGCGCGCATTTTGGGCGTGTCAGCGCATGTCCAGATTATGGGCGGCGAAAGTGGCCTTGACCAATGGCAAACCGCGCGTGAAGTCGCGATGAAAATTCCCGGCGTGATCGGCACCGCACCGTTTGTGAATGGGCAAGGCTTGCTTGCTTACACGTCCAGCGTTCGCGGCGCGATGGTGCGCGGCATTATCCCGTCGGATGAAAATTCGGTTGCCGACCTTGGGCGCGAGATGCGCGTGGGGCAAATTACGTCTCTGCGCGAAGGTGAATACAACATTGTTCTCGGTGCGGAACTGGCGAAGGCGCTGGGCGCGACTGCGATTGGCACGAAAGTGTTGCTGATTACGCCGCAATTCAGTTCCACGCCGATCGGGATGGTGCCGCGTACCCGCAGCTTCACGGTATCTGGCATCTTCAGTTCAGGGCATTACGAATACGATTCCACGCTGGTGTTGATCCACATGAAAGACGCGCAGGTGTTGTTCAGGCTGGGTGAAAATGTGAGTGGCGTGCGGGTCAAACTCAACGATACCGACAAGGCGCGCAGTGTTTCGCGTGAGCTTGGAAATACGCTGCGGATTGACGGCTACGTGACCGATTGGACCACGCAAAACGCAACCTACTTTCGCGCCGTCGAAATTGAAAAGCGCATGATGTTCGTGATTCTGGCACTCATCATCGCGGTGGCGGCCTTTAATCTGGTCTCGACACTGGTGATGGTGGTGACGGACAAACATCCGGATATCGCCATTTTGCGGACACTAGGCGCTTCGCCCGGCATGATCATGAAAATATTCGTTGTTCAGGGCGCAGTGATCGGCGTTATTGGCACACTGATCGGCGTAGTGGCAGGGATTTTATTGGCGCTCAATATCAGTGTTGTGGTGCCGTTTATCGAGAGCATGGCGGGCTTCAAGGTATTGAGTCCGGAAGTATATTTTCTCTCTGAACTACCAAGCGATCTCAAATGGAACGATGTCTGGACGACAGCCGTTATTGCGTTGCTGTTGTCGTTGTTGGCGACGCTTTATCCGAGCTGGCAGGCGTCGCGCGTGAACCCGGCCGAGGCGCTGCGTTATGAGTAAGCTGGTGATTGCGTGTCGCAGCGTAACAAAGACATTTCGTCAGGGTAGCGCGCCGGTGGATGTGCTGAAGAATGTCGATTTGCTCGTTAACGAAGGCGAGACCATCGCCATCGTTGGCGCATCAGGTTCCGGCAAAAGCACGCTGCTGCATATTTTGGGCGGATTGGATGCGCCAACGAGCGGGGAAGTTGACGTTCTCGGCCAGCGCATCGATAAATTGTCGCCGCTTGAGCAGGGGAAATTGCGTAATTCTGCGCTGGGCTTTGTGTATCAATTCCATCATTTGCTGCCGGAATTCACCGCGCTGGAAAACGTCGCCATTCCGCTGGCCTTTCGCGGCGAAACCACCGCCAACGCGAAAGAGCGCGCGGCCATCATTCTCGGCGAAGCAGGCCTTTCGCATCGCCTCACCCACAAGCCGGGTGAGCTTTCCGGCGGTGAGCGCCAGCGTGTTGCAGTTGCGCGGGCACTTGTCACCCATCCCGCCTGCGTGTTGGCCGATGAGCCGACCGGCAATCTGGATCGCGCCACGGCCGACCATGTGTTCGCGTTAATACTTGAGCTCAACGCCAAGTACAAAACCGCGCTGGTGATGGTGACGCACGATCCAATGCTGGCCGCGAAGATGCAGCGTACGTTGACGCTGGCAGATGGGGTGTTGCGCTAGTACTTTACGATAATTTGATAAACTCTAGCACTGGTGCGGCTCACGGGCATAAAACCCTCATAAAGCCCCGCCAATGCTAGAGTTTGATAATTTTTCGCTAACTCAG
>JANNRY010000301.1:0-31514 GCA_031401935.1 Betaproteobacteria bacterium
AGGTGACAAATACAGAGAGAATGCGACCGGTTTGGCATTCTCGCCGGACGGAGATCTTTTGGCAGTGGGCTCTTACAGGGGCATGGTTTCCCTGTGGGAATTGGGCAGCGGCAAAGAGAGGATTTCATGTCCGATCTTCTCGGTAATCGACATATCGCCGCGTCGAGTATCTTTTAGCAATGCGAACCAGTGCCCTGGCTGCCAGTGAACGCCCGTATCAATTCCATTGTCCTTGAGGTAGTCGCGCAGCGGTTGGCGATGCTCAGGAGGAACCCGAATGTAGTACAGAAAGGGGGTCACATCGCTAAAGTCCGACTTTGGCGTTTTCACTTGTTTCACATCGGCCAACAGCTTGTTATAGAGCTTGCAGCCCGCTTGCCGCCCCGCCGTGATTTCCGGCATCTTGGCGAGTTGCGCCAAGCCAATCGCAGCATGCAGATTGGCCATGTGATAGCGGAAACCAAGGCGGCTGACCTCGTAAGTCCACGCACGCTGGTTTCCATACATGACGCTAGCCGGTTGTCCCATTCCAATTAGCCGCATCTGATGCAGGACATCGACTTCATCCTGCGTTTTCACGATCAAAGCTCCTCCGTCTATACAGGTGATGGTTTTGACAGGATCAAAGCTAAACATGCAAATATCGGAAAATGTTCCAACCTTTTTTCCTTTGTAGTAAGAGCCCAATGCATGAGCGGCATCATGAATAACACGCAGATTATACTTAGCAGCCAGTGCTGCCACGGCGTCATAATCGGCCATACAGCAGTCGTAGTCCATGGCGATAATTGCTTTGGTTTTTGAACTAATCAGTTGCTCGGCTTTGGATACATCGATGCAGAGGGTGTCTTCAAGTACATCGCACAAGACCGGCTCTGCACCCACGGCGAGGATTGCCTGAAAATCAGCGATATTGTTGAAAGAAGGGGTGATAACCTCATCACCGGCTTTAAGTCCAATGAGCATCATTGCCAAATGCAACGCAGCATGGCCTGTACTTACTGCCACGATATGGCGATCTCCACAGCCAATGTAGTTTTTTAGCGCCTCTTCAAACTGGCCGACGGAAGCCCCCATGCCAAGCCAGCCTATCTGTAGAGATTTGACAGCAGCATCAATTTCCTCCTGTTCAATAAGCGGTTTGAATACCGGGATTTGATTCATAAATCGATTTCCTTATAAGCTAAAAGGACGTTAAAGGGCATAGTGCATTCTAATTGCGGCTTCAAAATTGGGTATTTACGTTAGCTTTTTTGAGCTAAACATGCGACTGCAGCTTCAACCTTCCACGATCAATAGCGTCGGTACCGCCGTGACAAATTTCGTACCGAGCTCGGCGAGCCGGGCGTTTTGCTGTTTCACCTCAGTGGCGATATTCCAAGGCAGGATTACCAAATAGTCAGGCCGCTGTGTGGTCAAAGCGGCGAGGGGCAGTATAGGGATGTGGCTGCCCGGCATGAACTTTCCTTGTTTGGCTACCGCGGCATCGCAGACAAACGGGAGTAAGTCTGGTCTAACGCCTGCATAATTGAGCAGAGTGTTGCCCTTTGCGGCCGCCCCATAGGCAGCCACCTTCTTGCCGGCGCGCTTTTGCTCGATCAGGAAAGCCAAGAGATCGTCTTTGATCCGCTCGGCCTTCGCCTGAACATGCTGATACGCGATGCGAGTTTGCAGTCCACGCCGCTCCTCCACAGCCAGCATTGCACTTACTGCGGGAGAAGCCTGGCGAGCCACTTCCCCGTGGCATCCATAGACTCGAAGGCTACCGCCGTGCGTGGGCAATTCTTCGACGTTCCAGATCCGCAAACCGGCGGCCTTGAAGATGCGCTCGACCGTGTACAGCGAGAGATAAGAAAAGTGCTCGTGATAGATCGTGTCGAACTGGGTGTGTTCGATCAAACGCATCAAATGCGGAAACTCCAGAGTGATTGTACCGCCGGGTTTAAGCACGGCTTTCAGGCCGCGGGTAAAGTCGTTGATGTCAGGAACATGGGCATAGACGTTGTTGCCGACGACAAGATCGGCCTGTTTGCCCGCGTCGGCCAAGGCTTTGCCGAGTTTCTCGCCAAAGAACTCGCGCAAGACGGGGATGCCGAAGCCCTCGGCGACTGTGGCAGTGCTGGCAGTCGGCTCGATGCCAAGGCACGGAATGCCGGCAGCCACGAAATTCTTGAGGAGATAGCCATCGTTGGAAGCAACCTCAATTACTAGGCTATCTGCAGCAAGTTGCAACTGCCGCGTCATTGTTTCCGCGTACGTTTTGGCATGGGTTAGCCATCCGGTAGAGGTACTTGAAAAATAGGCGTAATCGGCGCTGAACAGTTCGTCGGCCTGGGCGTAATCCTCGGTCTGCACCAACCAGCATTGGGCGCAGACCAACACCCGCAACGGAAAGTATTTTTCTGGCGCGTGCAAAGTCTGCTGGGTGAGATAGGCGTTGGACGGCGGTGCTGAACCCAAGTCCACAAAAGGCAAGGTGAGCTCAGCCTGGCAGTGACGACACTTCATAGCGCGATTCCCTGAAAGTCCCACTCAATAAAGTGATGGCTGCGATCTCGCGCGGAAATTTCGGTGATAGGAATTAACCATGCAATACCGAGCTTTGGATCAGCAATATTCAGCGCTCCTTCTGATTCGGGTTGATAGGCGGCGGTGTGCAAATAAATCAACTCGCATTCTTCGGACAATGTCTGAAAACCATGTGCGAATCCTTCTGGAATGAGAAAACTATTACGATTGGCTGCAGACAGAATTTCGCCATGCCACCGCAAGAAAGTAGGCGAATCGCGCCGAAGATCCACGGCCACATCCCATACCTCTCCTTGCAAGCAGCTCACGAGTTTTGTTTCGGCGTGCGGCGGCCGCTGAAAGTGCAACCCGCGCACCGCACCGCAATTGCGTGTGAGCGTTTGGTTAATTTGGGCGATTGGCTTGGTAATACCTGCTTCGGCAAATTCCTCGGCGCAGTAGAAACGCGACAAGAAACCGCGATGGTCTGCTATTGCTTGACGCTTCACCAGCATCAGGCCGGACAAGGGAGTGGGAATAAAGTCAAAGCGTGACACGGCTAGATTCTTGTAAATACAAACGGGCTAGAGTCCTGCTTTCGCTGGAATCGCAAACGGATGAGGGGTTGAGAACGATCATTTTGGGAGACTCTAGCACTGCTGCGGCGTTTGAAGACAAAATGGCTTGAAAGTCTCTACAGTACTAGACTTTTGCATGTTGATAGGCATCAATCTGATTCAGCGTCAACTCGCGAAGCGGTTGTTTATTCGTTCGATGCCATTGTTGATACCAGTTCACCAGCCAAGTTAGTGACTCCTCCAATGTGAGCTTGGGCCGCCATCCCAATTGGTTGCGAGCCTTGCTCGAATCAAGCTTCAGATAGTTGGCCTCATGCGGATGATCGCTGCCATCAAGTTGCCAGATTGCGCCATCGCCCCAGTGATGTGTGAGTCGTTCGGCGATCCACTCCACGGAGTGCGTGTCATCAACTGCTGGGCCGAAGTTCCAGGCCGACGCAAACGGCGCGCCTTCGGTCGCCAGTTTTTCCGCCAACAATAAGTACCCCGAGAGCGGCTCCAGCACATGTTGCCATGGTCGCGTGGCGTGCGGGTTGCGGATTCGCAGCGGCTGGCGATTGATGATGGCACGAATGAAATCGGGGATCAATCTGTCCTCGCACCAGTCGCCGCCGCCGATCACATTGCCCGCCCGGGCGGAGGCCAGTGCCACGCCGTGTTTGGCATACTGGGCAGGATGAAAGAAGGAATTGCGGTATGCCGCCGTCACCAGTTCCGCACAGCCTTTGCTGTTGCTATATGGATCGTGGCCACCCATCGGATCCGTTTCGCGATAGCCGGTGTGTGCAGTGCCCAGTTCGCGGTTTTCATAGCACTTGTCGCTTGTCACCATCACTGCGGCGCGGACCCCAGGTGTGGCGCGAATGGCGTCCAATACGTTTACCGTCCCCAACACATTCGTCTCGTAGGTTTCACGCGGCTCGGCATACGAGAGACGGACCAGCGGTTGCGCGGCAAGATGAAACACGATCTCTGGATCACAAGCGGCCATTGCTTTTTTCAGAGTGCCGATGTCGCGAATATCAGCAATATGCGAGGTGATACCTTCTTCCACCTGCGCAAGTTCAAACATACTTGGCGTGGTGTTTGGTGCCAGTGCATAGCCGGTCACTTGCGCGCCCATCTGTTGCAACCACAAAGTGAGCCAACTGCCTTTGAAGCCGGTATGCCCGGTCAGAAAAACGCGCTTCGTGCGCCAGAAATTCGCGGTCACTTCCACACTTTCCAAGGGGCCTTCCCACTTGCCCACAACTCTTCAAGGTAAGTTTTGTCACGAAGTGTATCCATTGGCCGCCAGAATCCTTGATGTTCAAAAGCCATGAGTTCACCTTGCGCCGCAAGATCGCTGAGTGGCTGTTCCTCCCAAGCGGTTGTATCATCGGCAATAAAGTCCAGACACGACGGCGACAACACGAAAAATCCGCCATTGATCCAGCCGCCATCACCCTGCGGCTTTTCAATGAAGCCGCGTACAGTTTTCCCATCCCTGTTCAACGAACCATATCGACCAGGTGGTTGGACTGCAGTCACGGTGGCGCGTTTACCATGCTGGTTGTGGTACGCAATTTGGGCGGCAATATCAATATCCGCAACCCCGTCGCCATAAGTTAGACAAAACGCATCTTCGTCTTTGACATATTCGGCAACGCGCTTTAGCCGTCCGCCTGTCATCGTGTCCTCGCCGGTGTCCACCAGCGTAATACGCCATGGTTCAGCCTTGCGTTGGTGCACCTCCATTTGATTATTTTGCATATCAAATGTCACATCGGACATGTGCAAAAAATAGTTGGCAAAGTATTCCTTGATAATGTAGCCCTTGTATCCTAGGCAAATGACGAAGTCGTTAATTCCGTGAGACGAATAAATTTTGAGGATATGCCAGAGGATCGGCTTGCCTCCGATCGCAACCATCGGTTTCGGCCGAACTGATGATTCTTCACTGATCCGCGTGCCCATTCCGCCGGCGAGGATGATTGCTTTCATGATTGACTCTCAGCTCTCAAGTTTGTTTGGGTCGCAATGAATTTTGAAGTGGCCTGACCCGGCGGAATTCGACCGGTCAACGGGGCCTATGCTTTTTTGATTCTTGTCTGTTTATTTCTGGTGACAATGTATTTGGCAGGCAATATCGGGACAAAGGAAAGGAGCAATATCAATTTCTCAAGCATCGAAATTTCAGCTCGTAAAACGCTTCTAACGAGCTCTAAAGGAAGGCGTAGCAGAGGCGTCAATTTACTAATCAAAGAACGAGAAAGGCCATATTCTGAACTGCTGTAGCGGTTCATTCTTTGCCGGTAATCCTCATCGTCGCGAAACTCACGTCTCGACCACGAAGTTTTTACTGCATGGACAAAGTGTCCTTGTAGAGTAAGTTCCGAAAGCAAAATCAAATCAGCCCCGGCCGTATTCAGAAAACCTCGTGTTTTATGTAGTGCCTCGACTCGAATGAGACCCACTATGGGATGCATGTTTCCCCATAATAATGAATGAAACCGTGCGACATTTTCCAACCCGCGAGTATCTGTCCATCCCGATCTGCGCGTCATTAAGGTGCTTGCGGAATCAACCCAGGTCGAAGATCCGAAGGCAATAACGGCCTCTGGCTCTTGTTCAAGCAGCTTTACGCATTCACTCACATAATTGGGCTGCCAAAGATCATGACCAGAGGCCCACATAAAATATTTTCCGTGGGCACAATTCAGCACTCGTCGGAAATTTGTCACGGCACCCTGATTGTGCTCCATTCTTTCGTAAATAATTCTCCTATCCAAAGCAGCTATATCACGGCATATCTTTTCAGTGCCATCTGTCGAGGCGTTGTCTGAAATAAAGAATTCAAGATTGCTATAGTCTTGGGCCAAGAGAGACATCAAGGACTGCGACAGGAAACATTCCTCGTTAAATATTGGAATGCCAATGCTCACAAGGGGCATGGCGACGATAGCATCATTGGATATGGGGTTTAACAGTGGAGGTTTCATTTCAATCTGAGTGATGTGGCACTGCTTGTCTGTACAGCATTCCCCGATACTGAAGCGAGACTCCGGGCGGGTTGAAAATGCAGAGGTGTCCTTCGCGGCGTGCGTGCTCGGTGATAAGAGCATGAACACGCGCCGAAGTGGATAACTCGAGGCGCACTGATGAATTCATTTTATGCCGCCGCCTTCATCTTCGGCAACATTTGCCAAGTGGCTTCAAGGCGTCTGAATTGCGATGTTCAAACCAGACTCTTCTTGATCGTAACGCTTCTGTACACGCGCATTCAAGTCGACAAACTTGTGTCCCCCAGCTTTTGCGACGCTAAATGCATGTGGACACGTTTCACGAGAAGCGGTCAATTTTTGGTCAAGTGACCACTCGCATGCGAGAAAAAGTGGTGTGGGATTAGAGGGGTCAATTGAGAAGGCAGCCTTGAGCGTGTCAATTGCATTTTGCCTTTTTTCCTGCCGCCACAAATAGTGCGCTTTATACATCATCACAATCTGCCGATTCGAGCTTTTCGAAAAACGATTTGACAACAAGTCGTCGAGCCAGCTTATGTAGGCTTGTGTAGAGAAGCTGCATTTCCCATCGAGGCCCAGATTCGCTATGTCGGCGACGGCCATCACGGCAATCGTGTCCACTACAGTAGAGGAATCCAGAATGACGCGTAGTTGACCGTCAGATAAAGACTTCTTTTCCAGACACTCAATACTTAGCATCTTTATCGCAGCACCTTTCGTCCCCAAAGGTACTAGCTTGTTCCTCGCATTCTCATACTGGCCACTTTCTGCTGCCTGGTCCGCGAGGAGCACCGCTAGCCGTTCAGAACGCGGATTGTATCGTTCCAAATCCTGAAGCAGGCGGTCTTCAGATGACCAGGACCCGGCGCGCAGCCACGTTGATAATGCGAACAGCGCTATCACGGACCAAAATAATCCATACCGCACAGCATTGCCATGAAGCGCAGTCTCAAAAACGGAAGTCAATGCCAGAAAAATGCCAATGGACGGCAAGTAATTTCGGTGCTCGAACATAATCTCCAGAGGAAAAACGGTTGATTCCATAAGGTGACCGATGAAGAAAAACAAAATACCAACGCCAAACATCGGCTGTTTCGTTCGACTAAAAAAAGCCAGCCCAATAAGAGTGCCGATTGCGACCAATGAGACGATGGTTGTTGCTGGTTCAAAAAGCCCCTTCGACAAGCTGAAGTCATCATGCACGAAACTCATGTGCTGCTGGATAGGAATGACTAACATTCCAATGTATGAAGTGACGACCCGCGATTCAGTGAGCAGTCGCTCCCACATGGTGAAGTTGCGCCCGGTAAAATTCGCAAACAGCCAGTCAGCATTAGCGAGATATAGTGCCCCTATAGCGAACCCGATTCCGAGTGTCAGGAACATTTGCTTATTGGAAACTCGGTTCCCTTGAATGAGAAATGATTCGAAAAGCAATACAAAAATGGGGAAGAGCAAACCATTCTCTTTGCTGAAAACAGCAAGTGGAAAGAGCACAAACCACGTCGCCGCCTGTAAGCCCAAGTAAGGCTTTGAACCCAATTGTCTCCGCCTCGCGGCCAGATAGCAGAGCAGCGCGGCCAGCAGGAATAACGTCGAAAGCTGTGTCATTCGCTGGACCGTATAAAGCACCGTGCTGACGTGTAGAGGGTGCAGCAGCCATAACAGGCAGACGGCGACGGAAAGATCGGCTGATTTGCTCGTGAGTTCGGCAGGGACATCAAAATACAAAAGCTGACGGGTCAGCCCATAAATCAGCAAGCCGCAAGCAAGATGGATGACTAAGTTCGAAAGCTTCCAATAGAATATGTCCTGCGACAACAGAGCATTTATTGAAAAACTCAGCATTGATATCGGCCGGCCAAATTGGCCACTTGGGCTGAACAAGTTCCCGATGACCTCCCGAAGGCCAAGATTCGCCTGCAGCAAGTAGTCAAGATTGTCTCTGTCGTCCATTACAAACGGGCCATACAGTCCAGACCAGTAGGTCAGCACACAAAGCGCGACCGACGAAGCAAGCAAGAAAAAATGCCCGCGAAAAATAAATGACTTGCCACTACGGCGTGTTTCCACTCTTCAGGCCCGATCCGCAATGGCAGTTATTGCCATCAGCGAGCCAGCGAAGCACCTATCCAGTGAAGGCAACATTTCTTTCCGGCAACGTTCGTCGTTCTCCCCTGACAGCGCATCTGAATCGCGGCGTGGCGACGCAAAGTATGACGGCGCGCTGCAAATCTCATGTGTGCTCGCGCTGCGGCGAAACCCTGGTTTGGTATTCCGCAATACTCTTGAAGAAATAATGCCCGCAATGAAAGCGCTGTGGGATGCGGACACGTACTGGAACCAGACCAATTTGGAGCCAATTCTCCGTGGCCCCAACCAGCCTTTAGCGCGTCTCATCGTGGGAGTCGCTTTCCTTGTAGTTTAGCGCGCTGATTTGCTCGGAAACCAAGCCCATTAAAAAAACCTGAATTGCGGTAATGACGAGCGTCACGCTCATGTTTGTGAATCTGTGAAAAGTGATGAATGTATAGAGGTAGTAACCAAGCCCAGCCAAGAAGAAAGCTGCACTAATTGGAATGAATAACTTCAATGGCGAATAAAGTGTGCCGATCTTGAAAATGATCAAAAAAAATCTCACTCCGTCTCGAAACAAACGAATATGGCTCTTGCCGATGCGAGTTGGTGCCACAATGGGCACATAAGATACTGAGTATCCAGCGCGGAAGAAGCTCATCGTAATCGTCGTGGGATACGAGAACCCGTTGGGCAATAGATAAAGATATTTTCGAAACAATTTGGCATGTACGGCGCGAAAGCCTGACGTTAGGTCTCTTACAGGTTGACCGACCATCCAACTTGCAAGCCAATTGTAAAAAGTGTTTGCCACGGCGCGGTGAGCACCCGCTTGTGACGATACGGATCTCGCGCCGACGACCATATCGTTGCCAGCTCCAAGTTCAGCTAGCAGCCGAGAAATGTCCTCCGGCCTATGTTGACCGTCCGCATCCATGAAGACCAAGATATCGCCGCCGGCGGCTCGCGCACCTGATTTAATCGATGCGCCGTTCCCCAAGCTCCTAGGGTGACTGACCACTCTCGCGCCAAGTGAATTGGCAACGCTCGCGGTATCGTCATTGGAGCCGTCATCGACAACGATCAACTCCGCTTCGGGGTAAAGCGAGCGGATAGCTGGCAATACCTGACTTAGTCCAGCCGCTTCGTTTTTTGCGGGTAAGATGATGCTTAACATTTGTCTTGCCCCATGAGTGACGTAATTTAGTTAACAGTCTTTCGTCCGTCAATTGTGTCGGCGTTGGCGCGCGAGCGTTGCGCTGACTCTAACCGCAAACGCTCCGTTTCCAGCTTTGCTCCGTATGTTCCCCACCGATCCAACTTGCGTGCTACTTCCAACTCCGAGCGTGCCGAGGTGAAGTCTCCAACAACCAAAAATAGTCTGATTAACTCCAGTCGAAAATCCACTCGATCAGGCTCCGCCTCAACTGCGCCTACGATATGTGGCGCCCCAAGCTCAAGACTCTTGAGCTTGCGCAAGTAGTATTCTGCAAGCAATGCGTGCGCGGCACCTTTCATCCCATTCGTAGCATCCGGATTGGCAAGGGCCGCCCCTAGAAGCGCCACAATGTCGTCATCTGCGAGTTTGCAGTATTGCGACATTTGGCACTCTACAAGGTTTGCCAACGCGCCAATGTTTGGTGCCCAAGCGCGGCCATATTGAAGTCTTTGGGCGGCCATCGCAACCCATGTGGGGTCGGGTTCAACCCGTGCCTTGTAAGCCAATTGAATCATAGCGATGATTGGATAAATATTACCTTTGCTGATTTCGGCGGCACGTAGGAAATATTCGTTTGCCGTAGCAGCTAATTCCGCGGTAGGGGTATTACTGTTTAGTAAAAAGTACATTCGTCCCATCTGATAATTTGCGCGTTCCGAATTTGGATGGTTGTGTACTTCAATCGCTGCGTGATCGACGAGATTAGACCACTGTACCGACCGCACGTAGGTAACGGCGGCAAAAGCCAAGAATATCGTGGACACGAAAAACCATTTCGTTCGAGTGGAAATCACATCAAAATCCTCCCGCCAAAAATAAATTGCGACCGCAAATATTGGCCCGACAATCGGTAAGTAGTTTCGATGTTCGTGAACCATTTCGAGGGCGATAACGGAAGACTCCATGCTGTGGCTAACCATAAACCAAAGAACACCAAGCGAAACTGCTGGCGCACGACGGAGCATGGCAACTCCAAAAAGTGCAAACGCGAAAAGGGCTGCAACCGAGGCGAGCGTAAGCCAATCTTGGGTCAAACTACTTGATACGGGAAAGTCGTCATGATAGATACCCATCAGTCCCGCGTTCGGAAAAATAAGTAGCCTCAGGTAAAACATCAGCACGTGGGGCTGTGTGAGCAACCGTTCCATTAACGAAAACTCACGATTCGAATACCCACCTGCGACATAGGATACGAGGCGATCCCAATTGAAAAATGTCGCTCCAACGGGAACGAGTATCAGTAGGGCGAATACAAAAAAAAGAAAATTCTTTAGACCCTGATTTGGACTGGCAAACCGAAATATGGTTAGTTCAATACACAATATCAAGTACGGAGCCAGTGCACCGTTTTCCTTGCTCAATGTCGCAAGCGCAGTCAGCGGTCCCAATCCGACAATAATAAATATCAATCCGCGTTTCGTCTGGTTCTCAACTATTTTGCGTCGTCCGTGAACGTAACACGCAAGGGCAAAGAAAGTGAACAGCGCAGACAAACTAGTCATTCGCTGCACCACATACAACACACTGGTAACGTTTAGCGGGTGGACTAACCAGACTGCTGCCGTGGTCAGAGCGACAACGCGCGCACGGAAGACTACTTCCCGTCTGTCTTCATTTTTATAAATTGCAAGTGTAAGACTAAAAATGAATGCGTAAACGCCAATACCGGCAAGCAGATGGACCAGTAAGTTAGTGAGTTTAAAAAAAAATGGGTCGAACTGGGTGAAGTAATAATTCGCCGCGAAACTCAACATGCTGATTGATCGCCCCAATGGACCAGATTTCCCAGAGGTTGCAGCGTCTAAAATGTTCTGGCGTGAAAGTGACGTCAACTTTATTGCCGGGGTATCGAGGATGTTTGCACCATCATCGAACTCAAAATCGCCGTGCAATCCTGGCGCATAGATCGCGATAGTAATGAATACAACTAGGAGCGACGCGAACCAACGAGAAACTGTAGAGGCAGGGAATATCACCAAGTACTCAATCGAGAGAATTTTCTAGCCGAAACGCTAACATTTAATAATGTCGCCAGTCGTCTGTTTGAGACAATGAGAGCAAAGCGACAATTGATGCTGGGATCTCAAATATTGTAATTTACTCACAAAGAAAAAAAAGCCGCCTTTAAAAGGCGGCCTTGTAATCAGAACAAATTGTGGCTTTGTTTAATTCTACTAATACATGTAAATCAACGGCATTGTGCTGGGCGATATTTCGCTGGCATGGTGCCGCCAGTGCAGCCCCAAGTAACACCACCAGCGGTAAACGCAGGACGCAGGAACATTGTTCCGTTATCTGCGGTTGGTGATCCACCCAAACCAGTGGCTTTGTACTGAATCGTAATCAGACCGCTACCGCTAAGTCCAACGGACAACACAGAGTTGCCGGTGATGGATACAGGCAATGGCAATCCAGCTGAAGCGTTTGTCGCAGGAGCAACACCCTTGGAGGAATACGTTTCCGCGACAGCAACCTTAGCAGCGCCTGCCAGACCCAAGCCCTCGGTCACTTTTGCACGAATGGTGTAATCCTGATAAGCCGGAATAGCAACAGCAGCCAAAATACCGATAATCGCGACAACGATCATCAGTTCGATCAGTGTAAAGCCTTGTTGAACTTTCTTCATTTGAATCTCCAGTAACTAGTTAGGTTAAATTCCAAACACATCGCGATGTGTTGTGTCCTTTATATGCAATCAGCGTGCCAGCTACTGAACCGTGATTACGGGTGGCACGTGAGATTGTTCACAAACGCCTCGCCGATCATTTCAATATAAATTTTATCTTTATAATTCAAAATGTTATGCGGTCAACATTCAGTGCACTAAAAATTTAGTTACACGATTTAACAATCTTTGAAAATTTCAACTTTTTGTAGCCAACCTTTAACTCCCCAAATTTTTAAAGCGTCGTTAAGTAAGGGTGTGCAAGCGACGAAGTACGTCTAAAGTGACAATATCCGTCAGTTCACTGCGCAACCTGATACCCAGGAATCGCTCCCTCATCGACCGTGTCAACTTGCGCGGCGTCTAAAAAGTGCTCCGCATATTTCAAATACACTTTTTCACGTACAAACACGTCGAACAAATCGGGATCGATGTGTCCATTTAGTTTGAACTTACCCAGAATACTCAACGACTCCGAAAGTGTTTTCCCTAATTTATACGGGCGATCCTTGGCTGTGAGCGCTTCAAAAATATCTGCAATCCCCATCACTCGCGCCTGAACGCTCATCTGTTCCCGGCTAAGGCCGCGTGGATAGCCTTTGCCATCCATACGTTCATGGTGCCCACCTGCATATTCTGGCACCCTGACCAGATGGCGCGGCCAAGGCAACGCTTCCAGCATCTTTATGGTGGCATCGATATGGTGATTGATCGTCTTGCGCTCCGACGGCGTCAATGTGCCGTATGGAATATTGAGATTGTCTTTTTCGTCGGCGGAAAGAAACGGTACGACTTCGCCGTTTGCGTTCTTGTATCGATAGTTGGCGATCTTGTCCACCCTGACTTGGTCTTCAGCGCCCATCTTTTCGCCGCCAATGTTGGTGCGCCTCAAAAAAGCACAGTCATCATCGAGTTGTCTAACGTGGGCTAAGTACTCCAGTTCAGCGCTTTTCGCAGCCACCTCATCGCCTGAATTTCGACAAGCAATTTCAGTCTTAAGCTTCTCCAACTCGGCATCACGTTTCAAAATTTCAAAGCGTTGCGCTACAAACTCAATGCGATCAAAGATCGTCTCTAGTTTTGTCGCCTTATCAACGACATGCACTGGCGTAGTAATTTTGCCGCAATCGTGAAGCAAACCTGCGATCTTGAGTTCGTACCGATCTTTCTCGGTCATTTTGAAGTCGGCAAGTGGGCCCACGGTCGAGTTCGATGCTGCTTCCGCAAGCATCATGGTAAGCGCCGGTACCCGCTTGCAGTGCCCCCCAGTGTAGGGCGATTTATCATCAATGGCGCTATTAATTAGGTCAATCAGTGACTCGAACAACTCTTCCAGTTGATTGATCAGTATGCGGTTCGTCAGTGCAATCGCGGCCTGCGAGGCAAGCGATTCGGCCAGACGCTGATCTTCACGGGTGAATGCGATGACTTTTTGGTTTTCATCCTGTGCATTCAGCAATTGCAATACGCCGATGATTTCCCCTTCGTGGTCTTTCATCGGGATGGTCAGAAACGAGATCGAGCGGTAGCCGGTTTTCTTGTCGAAATTTCGTGTGCCGGAAAAGTCGAACCCGTCTGCGGTATAGGCGTCCGCAATGCTCACTGTTTCGTCGTGCAATGCCGCGTATGCGGCCACCATGTTGTTATTGTTTGTACCGTCAGGGCTATGTAGCGGAATTGGATAAAACGGTACTTCAACGCCAGTGGTGCCACCCATCGCGATGTTCAAGCTGTCATTTAAGACGATTTCAAACTTGAGCTTCCCGTCAATAAGCCGGTAAAGCGTGCCGCCATCAGCATTGGTAATGGTCTTTGCGGCGGTAAGAATGGTTTCCAGCAGGCGGTTGATGTCTTTTTCTTGCGAAAGCGCGATACCAATCTGGTTAAGGTACTCCAGAGAGGTGAAAAGACGATTTCGCAGCGCCGCATCGGTGACGGCGTCAAAAGAACCGCCCATCGATTGCATTTTAGCCTTGGCGTCCATGTTTGCGAGGGGCTTATGCGGTCACTTAATGGCGACTGCTCTCACCTGCTTCATGTCAGTCACGCCCATCATGACTTTTTCCATCCCGTCCATCTTCAGAGTTGACATCCCTTCTTCAACACATTTGACAAACAAGTCTGCTACCCGCGCCTTCTCCTGCACCATCTTCTTGATTTGATCACTGGCTACCATTAGCTCATGCAACCCCACCCGTCCTTTGTAGCCGGTGCCGCCGCAAGTATCGCAGCCCTTACTACGGTAGAAAGTTAGCTTGCCATCCTTGCCGTATTCCTTCAGCCAGTAGTCATACATCTTCTTTGCCTCGCCCTGCGGATCTTTTTTCCAGGGTTCGGTTTGACGCAGGTCGTTGGTGTACTCGGTCATGAATTGCTTTAACTCTTCGGCATCCGGCGTATAGGCCTCTTTGCACTTGCCACAGAGACGTTTAGCCAGCCGCTGCGCGAGAATACCAAGCAACGCATCGGCAAAATTGAACGGATCCATGCCCATATCCAGAAGGCGAATAATCGCCTCCGGTGCCGAATTCGTATGAAGCGTGGCAAATACCAAGTGGCCTGTGAGGGACGCTTCAATGCCGATATGCGTTGTCTCCGCGTCACGCATTTCACCGACCATGATGATGTCCGGATCAGCACGAAGAAAGGCTTTCATGACGACAGGGAAGTCAATTACCTTCTTGTTTACTTGGACCTGCCTCAAGCCTTTTTGTGTAATCTCAACAGGATCTTCCGCAGTCCATATCTTCGTATCGGGCTTATTGAGTGAGCCCAGCACAGAGTGTAACGTCGTCGTCTTGCCAGAGCCGGTCGGTCCACAAACAAAAAATAAACCGTATGGCTTGGAAATCGCCTTCTCGAGATTGGCTTTGTTTCTGGTGGTCAGACCCAGCTTATCTAACGGAATTGGCTCTCCTGCAGCGAGAATACGCATGACTACATCTTCAACACCACCCGCCGTGGGAATTGTCGCGACGCGCAACTCGATATCAAGCGGCCCATATTTTTTAAATTTGATCTTGCCATCCTGCGGTTTGCGCTTCTCGGAAATATCGAGATCGCACATGATCTTTAATCGTGCCGTCAGTGCGCTGCGGTAACTTGCTGGCACTTCGATGTACGTTGAAAGAGATCCGTCTTTGCGGAAACGAACGCCAGTCTTACCTTTGCCTGGCATCGGCTCGATATGAATGTCGGACGCCCCTTGGTTATAAGCATCGACAATAATCTTATTTACGAGCTTGACCAACTCATTGTCCGCGGCAGCCGATAAGTCATCACCGCCAATTTCTCCGGGTTCTGCCTCGTCGTCAAGGTTTGACAACAGGTCACCGATATCTTCGCTGCCAACGCCATCTGCACCAAAGAACTGATTGAGCGTCTGAGAAAAATCCCTGCTGGTACAGACTTTATAGACGGGTTTCAGCTTCGGAAAGATATTCTCAACCACCCTTGAACTTTTGACGTGCTCAGGGTCCGTCGTCATGACGATCAAACCGGCTTTGCTGTCCTCGATCGGCAACCAATTTGCAGATTCCGCGTATTCCTTCTTGAGGTTTTTCAAGAGATCGATAGGCTTAATGCGATCCGCCTTGAAAGGCTCGTATTCAACACCAAAGTACTTGGCGAGCGCACCACCAAGCGCGACCGGCTTCACTTGGAATTCATCAATGAGAATGTCTTCCACATTTTTATTCTTGCGCCGCGCGGTCCGAGTAGCGAGCTCGAGTTCAGCATCTGAAATGACGTTATCAACAATCAGGTACTCAAACTTTGACTTGATCTGGCCAGGTATTTGCTGCCTTACGCGAAATGCAATTGCGAGCGTTTTCGATAATTCGACCAATCCCTCCTCAGCCAAGGCGGGAAACGAAGTCCCCGGTAGATGATTGATGACCTGAATGACACCCAATAATTCGCCGCCACCCTCGCCGCCTGTGATTGGCACGACCATCATTTGCTTGGTGCGGTAGCCCGTGCGCTGATCAACTGCTTTCAAGAAAGCCAGATTTGGCGAGAAACTTTTTAATTCCGAATCGTCGTACACATCTCTGATGTTCATGAACCGCTTGTTAAGCGCGCTGCATCCGGCAATCGAACTTTCCGATAGGGGCAGCTTGATATCCTTGAAGGAGTTGAGACCCGATTTGACCTTCGAAACGATGGATTGGCCGTCTTCAGAGACCGTGTAGATCGTGAGCCGGTCTGCGTCGAAGAGTTGGCAGATATCGCGGGTGACATCGAGCATAATCTCGTCGATGTTGGTCGTTGAGTGGATCCGGTTGGTGACGGCTTGGAGTTTTTTGGAAAACGCCAGCTTCGACGACATATCCGCAACATTTGCGGGTCCACTGACTTTAGGTTCCAATACGGCACTCATTCGACAACCCCGACTTTCTTCATGGTCTGTAAATGACAGACGGTTCCTATCAACGAACTATATTGTCAGTTCCATGCCGTTCTCAAGCATTCGTGGACGCCATTTTCCCGCATTTCGGCCAATTTCGCTCATCGTTAGGTAAATCTCGCCCGGCTTGAGGTGCGTCACAAAAACTTCCACTGGCCGTGTGAGCTTAGAAAGCTCCTCGACCAGCATACTTGGGCACAAATGTTTTGAAGCAATCGCAATTTCGCGTTCTTTGTTTGGGAATGCAGTTTCGATGATCAAATACTTTAGGTTATGCGCTCGGTTGGCGATATCCCATAGTGCGTCATTCGTCGTTGTATCACCGCTGAAAATAAGGGTCGCCTGCCCACTGTCAAGCAGATAGCCCACCGCCGGAACGGTGTGCACAGCAGGGATTGCTGTGATCTTACGACCGTCGAGTTCTATTGTCTCACCAACTTGGATTTCGCGATAAACCATCACCGGCTTTTCAGCATCGGGAATCTGCGAAAAATCGGGCCAAATTTTCCAGTTGAAAAGATGCTCTTTCAGTATTTGAATCGTCGCAGCCGTGCTGTAAACGATTAGCGGACGATCACGCATCCAACAAACAGTATCCACAAGAAAGGGGATGCTCGTGACATGATCAAGGTGCGAGTGGGTGACGAATACATGGTCAATCTTGACCAGTTGTTCGATGGACAAATCGCCGACGCCGGTACCTGCATCGATGAGCATGTCTTCATCAACGAGCATGCCGGTCGTACGGAGGTCTCCCCCGATCCCACCGCTACAGCCTAAAATTTTTATTTTCATAGATTCTCCACACCCTGTCGACCGGGCCGTGATGAATCGCTTCGGCCTCTCTGATAAATAGCAGGCAGGACTAGAATCCCTATGCCGCTGTGAGGATTATGCTCGCTGCATATAAAAAAAGATGTGCGATAACTCACAGGCCACGTGGATGCGAGGACGGCATTCCAACCGGTAGCCATGCATTCAAACGCGTCTTGCGCAAACGTGCCTGGCGGGGTGGCGGAACCCACGGTACCACCTGTAGGCGCTTGGTTACGGCTTGTAGAAGAATTCCATTTTCACGCCTGCTATCTCGATCAGGTCGTGATCTGCAAGTTGCTTCGCCTGACCGCCGAGTGCCGCGCCGTTGATCGTCGGAAAAACCGCGCCCTCGACGTGGGTGATGAAAAACCCGGTAGGACGCCGCGTAATAACCGCCACTTGTACGCCTGGTTTTCCAATCGTGGTGAGATTTTTTGTAAGATCCAGCGTGCGACCGGCTGCCGCACCGGAGAGCACCTGAATCGCTGAGTCGCGAGCGGGATTGTTTGGATCCTGCACCTGAGGCGCCGCCACTGGCGCAGGGGTTGCAGGCTGACTGGCAGGCATGACCAGCGGCTTCATGTTTGTTTGGGTGTCAGAAAGATTGGCCGCAGGTGTCGGCGCCGGTGGTGGTGGTGGTGCCGATGACTGCATAGATGGTGCAGTTGGAGCTGGAGCTAGGGCAGCAGGCGCAGTTGCTGCGGGCCTGCGAATGATCATCGTCTTTTCAAAATCACCAGCGGAAGCCGCGACAGGTGCGTCATTGAAATACTTGAGCTTGTGCTTGCCGATTTCAATCACATCGTTATTCTGCAGGAAGTGCTTCTTTATTGGCTTTCCATTGACGAGCGTGCCATTGGTCGAATTGAGGTCCTCAATAAAAGAATCATTCAGGATCGTAATGATGGCCGCGTGCTCACCCGAAACCGCCAGGTTGTCCACTGGGATGTCATTGTGTGGTTTCCGGCCGAGTGTGGTCCGCTCTTTGCTGAGCGTGATCTCCTTCAGCACCGTTCCATCGACACTCAAGATCAGTTTTGCCATAGCCTTAGCCCTAAAAAAGTTCTTTCGATCAAACTTTTGCCGCAGAGATTGCTCTCATCACGGCGCATTGTCCATTTCATGTAACGCATTTTGAGTCACCGAAACCAGGATTTCACGGTCGCCCAAAAGCCTCTTTCTACTGCAAAACTCTTATTAACTCTTACCAGCATCACGGACACGTTGTCGCGTCCGCCAGCATCGTTCGCCGCCTGCACCAATTGCTGTGCGGTCAGCTCCAGATTTGACCGCAAGGCGATCAATGTCATCTGAATCTCTTCGTCCTCAATCATGTCGTTCAGACCGTCGGAGCAAAGTAAATAAATATCATCTGGCATTACGTCGTAGCTATGCACTTCAGCGTCGACTTCTGGGTCAATTCCAACTGCACGCGTGACAAGATTTTTGTTGTGCGATGAGCGTGCATCTTCTTTGGAAATGAGGCCCGAATCAATCTGCTCCTGCAAAAGCGAATGGTCGCGCGTCACCTGTTCGAAAACATCGTCGCGCATCCGGTAAAGCCGCGAATCGCCAATATGGGCAACTGTCAGAAAATCATCGTAAAACAAGCACACAACTAAGGTGGTGCCCATGCCAGCGCAATGCGGATCCTTCTGCGCCGCGGCATAAATTGCCGCATTCGCTTTTGCCGATTGCTCCTTAACCACTGTTTGCGAAAGCGCCTTTGCCGCATCACGGTCGAGCTTTTTGACGACATCGCGAGTCCAAGTCTCTGCAAGGCCGGCTGAAATAGAAGACGTCGCCATTCCGCTGGCAACTTCGCCCGCGTTATAGCCACCCATGCCATCTGCGAGTACAACGATGCCCAGCTCTGGACGCGACTCTACACAGTCCTCGTTATGGCCACGCACCCTGCCCGGATCGGTGAGACTCACTATCTGCAATGCATCCGTCAACGCCACATTTTCTCCCTACACCCAGTTCGCTTAATTGAATTCTTCATTGATAGATCAGGGTGAAGCACTATATTTGGCAACAACATGAAGCAGGTTTCTGAAGTATTCTTTCTTCAGCGAATGCGCTTTGGCAACTTAAAATCTAGCATTAATAATAACTTAAAATAGTTTTTTAGGAAACACTTCTACAAAAAGCCCAATGTATCTGATTTTTCAGCAATAAAATCAGAAGCTTGGAGCTTGCCACGGGGAGCCGGATGAACAAAACGGTGCGTCAATTCAGCCTTTTCCAGGCGCTTACTGCGCTGCTGATCGCATTGTTTTTACTGGCTTTTTTACTCATTCCAGTATTGAACGTGGTCTACATTGCGTTCGCCGATGGCAGCGGCGGTCTGACACTTTCACATTTTGGCGCATTTTTCGGCATCTCATTGATGCAGGAATCTTTCTGGAATAGCCTCATCGTCGCGCTTGCAAGTGTGTTTTTCGCCTCACTAATCGCCCTTCCACTGGCGTACCTGACGATTCGTTTCGAGTTTCGCGGAGCACTGCTCGTCCAAACGCTCGGCGTATTGCCGCTCATCATGCCGCCGTTCGTAGGTGCGGTGGCGATGCAGCTCATTTTCGGGCGCTCCGGCTCCGTAAATCTGCTGCTCAATGACTGGTTCGGAGTTTCGATTCCGTTGATGAAAGGTCTTACCGGCGTTGTTTTCGTTGAAAGCCTGCATTATTTTCCGTTCATTTTGCTTAACCTCACGGTAGCCCTGAACAACATCGATAGCGCAATGGAAGAAAGCGCACAAAATCTTGGCGCACATGGTTTGCGACTTTTCAGCCGCATCGTTTTTCCACTCGCCATGCCGGGCTACGTCGCGGGCGCGTCACTGGTGTTCATCAAAGTATTCGATGACCTCGGTACACCGTTGGTACTCAATGTCACCAACATGCTTGCCCCACAAGCCTATCTGCGCATCACGTCGGTGGGACTTGAGGATCCGATCGGCTACGTCATTAGCGTGATCATGGTGACGTTCTCGCTGCTGGCGCTATGGCTCTCGGCGCAAGTCTTGAAGGGGAAGGACTACTCGACCACCCAACGAGGTGGCTCATCGCTAATGCGTCGCCGCTTGTCACCTCTACAAAGCGTACTGGCCTATATGTGGATCGGGCTGTTGCTTTTGCTGGTGCTATCACCCCACATCGGCATTGTTTTGTTGTCGCTTTCAAAGGTATGGAGCTTCTCCGTCTTGCCGGACGCGTACACAATCGAACACTACAAGACCGTGCTGGTCGATAGCCCGCGCATGATCGTCAATACGCTGCTTTATTGCGGGCTCGCAGCACTACTTGATGTCGCGATCGGCACCGCGATTGCGTACCTGATACTCCGCACCAAACTGCCCGGCAGGAATGCGCTCGATTTCATGGCGTCCGCCGCGTTGGCCATCCCCGGCATTGTGCTGGCCATTGGCTATCTGCGCACTTTCAAGGGCCTCACGCTGCCCGGCATCGATGACCCGATTACGACGATGTGGATCATGATCGCCATCGCCTACGCGGTCAGGCGGCTGCCATATGCGTTGCGCTCCTGCATGGCCGCATTGCAGCAGGTGTCGGTATCACTGGAAGAGGCGGCCGAAAATCTCGGTGCCACCAAGACACGCACCATTCGACGCATCGTGGTGCCGCTTATGGCGAGCGGCATTCTTGCCGGATTCGTAACCAGTTTTATCACTGCAGCCGTTGAACTCTCCGCGACGATCATGCTCACGACTGCACAGTCGGATGCGCCGATGTCATACGGTATTTATCTTTATATGCAGTCCATTGCTGGGCGCGGGCCGGGTGCGGCGCTGGGCGTGCTCGCCGTCATCATCGTCGCGGTCGGAACATATTTTTCGCATCGCATCATTTCGAGCCGGGCATCACAAACGGGTGTCCACACCATCGGCGCAAAATTGGAGTAGTCCATGAAACCGGTTCAAGTTGAATGCAAAAATATTGCGCTAGCCTACGGTAAAACGCAGGTGCTTAAAGACATCACACTCACGATTGCGCCCGGCGAATTCTTTGCCTTGCTCGGCCCTTCCGGCTCGGGAAAGTCCACGCTGCTGCGTTTGATCGCCGGTTTTAATTTCGCGCAGAGCGGACAGCTCACCGTCGATGGCAGCGACATCACCCAGGTTCCGCCATGGCATCGCAATATCGGCATGGTGTTCCAGAACTACGCGTTATGGCCGCACATGACGGTAGAAAAAAACGTCGCGTTTGGATTGGAAGAACGCAAACTTCCGCGCGCCGACATCAGCCGGAAAGTGAAAGACGTTTTGGCGCTCGTCGGTCTCACGGATTTTGCACAGCGACGGCCCAATCAACTTTCCGGCGGCCAGCAACAACGTGTTGCGCTGGCCCGCACGCTGGCCATTGAGCCGAAGGTATTGTTACTAGATGAACCGCTGTCCAATCTCGACGCCAAGTTACGCGTGCAGATGCGACAGGAATTGAAATCATTGCAACGTCGACTTGGCATCACAACCATTTTTGTCACCCACGATCAAGAAGAAGCGTTGACCACATGCGACCGCATCGCGGTGATGGATCAGGGCGTCATTCAGCAAATCGGTACGCCGATGGAGCTTTACGATGTGCCGGCCAATCGCTTCGTTGCCAACTTCGTCGGCACTATCAACTTTATCGAAGGTGATGTCGAACACTCGCAAGCGGGCAGCACCTTTTCATCGGTGTTGCTGGGGAAAGTATCGCTGCCTGCAACCGCCGTGAACCGACCGCACAATGGCGCCGCGCTGGCGTTACGCCCGCATACGATCAGCATCAGCACGAACACCACGACACTGGCAGACGGTTTAAATCGCGCCATCAATATCCCCGGCAACATCATCGAGCGCGAATTTTTGGGGGAATTTGTGCGCTACCGTATCAACGCGAATGGCACCGAGTTAATCGTCGATCAATCGCATCTGCCCGGCAATGAAATATTTGCAGCAGGACGAAATGTGACGCTCGGTATTGCCGCAAGTGCGTTACGGTTGGTGAGTTGATAAACATCGCCTTAAAATACGTAGATCGCCATTCGGCGGGCATTTCACGGCACAAATGTGCCACGAGGCACGCCAGTGCTGGAGTTTATGATATTCACCTCAGCTCATTTCTGTGATCTCTGTCATACCTAAGAAAGACCACACCATGACTACAACCGCCAACACCGGATCACGCTCCCTTAAAAATAAAGTAAGCGCAGATGAATGGCAGACGCGCGTCGATCTCGCCGCCTGCTACCGGCTGGTGGCGCAATACGGCTGGGATGATCTCGTGTTTACCCACATCACGGCCAAAATTCCCGGCGTGGAAAATCAATTCTTGATTAATCCATACGGCATGATGTTCGCGGAGATCACGGCATCGAGCCTCGTAAAAATTGACCTCGGCGGCAATAAGCTCGACGTGGATAATCCCTATCCGGTCAATCCGGCGGGTTTCACCATTCACAGCGCCATTCACGCCGCGCGGCATGACGCCAAATGCGTGCTGCATGTGCATACGCCCAATGGCATCGCGGTCTCTGCACAAAAAGGTGGCGTGCTGCCAATATCCCAGCAATCTATTTTTGTCTTAGCCAGCCTCGCGTATCACGGCTATGAGGGTGTTGCGCTCAACGAAGATGAAAAGCCCCGCCTCGTACGCGATCTCGGTGACAAAACATTTTTCATGCTGCGCAATCACGGCTTGCTGACCGTTGGCGAGACCATCGCCGATGCTTTTCAAGCCATGTATATCTTTGAAGCCACCTGCATGATTCAGGTGCGCGCACAGACTGGGGGTGGAGAATTAATTTCGATTCCACAGCCCATTCTGGACGGCGCAAAGCAACAAGCGAAAATGGTGACCAAAGGCCTGGGCGGCAATCTCGCGTGGCCAGGACTATTGCGAAAACTCGATAGAATGGATACGAGCTTCAGAGATTGAATTGACCACGATTGACCACCGGGAGACGGGTATGGAAAAGCAATACAAGACTTTTCGCGATTTTTATCCTTTCTATCTTTCGCAGCACATCAACGCGACCTGCCGCATATTGCATTTCATCGGCAGCACAATTGTGATTGCCGTCGTGGCGATTGCGTTCATTTCCGGTAACGCATGGTGGTTTGCCGCCGTGCCAATCGCAGGCTATGGCTTTGCGTGGGTTGGGCATTTCTTCTTTGAAAAAAACCGGCCCGCGACGTTCACCTATCCGCTCTATTCGTTCGCCGGCGACTGGGTGATGTACGGCCAATTGCTAACCGGCCGGATTCCTTTTGCTCCCCGTGGATAGCGCAACAATCGCCGCATCCAGCAAACGCCGTCGTCTTTACCTGATGCGTCACGGCAGTGTTTCTTACTTCACCAATGAAGGAAAGCCAGTACAGCCTGAGACCGTGCCGCTGAACAAACTCGGTATCGAGCAGGCATGCGCAGCCGGAAAATTATTCGCGACACACGGCGTGTGTTTTGACCGCGTCATCACCAGCGGTCTTGCGCGCACCGAAGAAACGGCCTTGCTCGTTCTTGACACAGCCGGACCGCATATGACCATGCAGGTGACCATCGAGCAGCGCCCCCAATTGCAGGAGATTCGCGGCGGCCGCCTCGCTGACATCGCCGAGAAAGACTTGCTCCAATCGTTCACTGCAGCGACCGACGGCGTAGTTGATGAAGCCGCACAATTTCTCGGTGGCGAATCCGTCGGCCAGCTGCTTGATCGCGTATTGCCTGAAATCGATGCAATTCGCGCGGATAAAAACTGGGATACGTTGCTGCTGGTTTTACATGGCGGCGTGAACCGCGCGATTCTTTCCTACCTCATCACCGGACAACGGCTACTGCTGGGCGCATTCGAGCAAACGCCAGCTTGCATCAACGTGCTGGACATTGGCGATGCGACAGCTGACGTGGTGCTGCGCGCAATCAATCTGTCGCCGCTCGATTGGCTGCAACCAGGCTGTCGCAAAACGACCATGGAGGTGTTGTTCGATCAATATACAAAATATCGTAAAAAACTTGGGGAACAAGCAAATGTCTGACGCCGGATTCGAACATTTTTCAGGCACCATGCCGGTCTCCTCGCGCCAACAATTTTCGACTGACGCACTTGCCGCATGGATGACCTTGCATGTGGAAGGCTTTAAAGGCCCCTTAAGCATCGAGCAATTCAAAGGTGGGCAATCCAACCCCACCTTCAAACTCATCACGCCCGGAATGACCTACGTGATGCGCTCCAAACCCGGCCCGGCTGCCAAACTGCTGCCGTCTGCACATGCGATCGAACGTGAATTTCAGGTCATGGCAGCATTGGGCAAAGCGGCAATGCCGGTCGCAAAAATGGGCGCGCTGTGTAATGACGAAGCCGTGATTGGACGCGCATTTTTCATTATGGAATTTGTTGATGGCAGGGTGTTGTGGAACCCAGCCCTACCCGGCATGACCACACCTGAGCGCGCTGCGATTTTCGATGAAATGAACAACGTCATCGCGCGCCTGCATCAGGTGGATTTCAAAGCTATCGGCCTGACCGAATTTGGTAAGGCTGGTAATTATTTCGAGCGCCAGATCGCCCGCTGGAGCAAGCAGTATCGCGCGTCCGAAACTGAAAAAATCGATGCCATGGACAAGCTCATCGAATGGCTGCCACAACACATTCCGCCCGGCGAGGAAACCTCGATCGTCCACGGCGATTATCGGATGGATAACCTGATCTTTCATCCGACCGAACCACGTGTGTTGGCGATTCTGGATTGGGAACTTTCCACGCTCGGCCATCCATTGGCGGATTTTGCATATCACTGCATGACATGGCACGTCCCGCCGAATGCATTCCGGGGGCTGGCGGGGATGGATCTCGCGGCTCTCGGCATCCCCGATTTTAGATCGTACGTTGCAAGCTACTGCCAGCGCACCGGCAGACCGGGTATTGAGAATTTCGAGTATTACCTCGCCTACAACATGTTCCGCATGGCGGGTATTTTGCAAGGCATCATGAAGCGTGTCGTCGATGGCACGGCTGCATCAGAACAAGCAGTGGCGATGGGCAAGGCCGCGCGACCATTGGCTGAGCTCGGTTGGAAAGTCGCAGAAAAGCTGATCAACAAAAAGTAGCAACGTCACAACAGGAAAACCATGGACTTCAATCACTCCCCCAAAGTAGTCGATTTGCAGCAACGCATGCGTGCTTTTTTTGACGAACATATTTATCCCAATGAACATCGTTTTCACGAGGATGTCGAAGCCAACACCAAGCTTGGTAAACGCTGGACGCCGACGGCCATCATCGAAGAACTGAAACCCAAGGCGCGTGCCGCAGGACTCTGGAACCTGTTCGCACCGAACCCAAAGTTCGGCGCGGGCCTGACCAATCTCGAATACGCACCGCTCGCGGAAATCACTGGCGCGGTCCACTGGGCACCGGAAGTATTCAATTGCTCGGCACCCGACACCGGCAACATGGAAGTACTTGCCCAATACGGCACCGCCGAGCATCAGGCGCAGTGGTTGACGCCGCTGCTGAATGGTGAAATCCGCTCCGCATTTGCGATGACCGAACCCGCAGTTGCTTCAAGCGACGCCACCAATATCGAAACGCGCATCCAGCGCGACGGCAACGACTACATCGTCAATGGACGCAAGTGGTGGATTTCAGGCGCGGGGGACCCGCGCTGCAAAATCTACATCGTTATGGGTAAAACCGATGTAGACGGCCCCACCCATTCGCAACAATCGATGATTCTGGTGCCCGCCGACACCCCCGGTGTCACTGTCGTCCGCCCTCTTCCGGTTTTTGGTTACGACGATGCACCGCACGGCCATTGCGAAATCGAGTTCAAAAATGTACGCGTACCTGCATCCAACATTTTGCTCGGCGAAGGTCGTGGATTTGAGATCGCCCAAGGTCGCCTCGGTCCCGGTCGCATTCATCATTGCATGCGCCTGATCGGTTTATCAGAGCGTGCGTTGGCGTTGATGTGCCAGCGGCTCTCTTCCCGCGTTGCGTTTGGTAAACCGATCGCCGCGCAGTCGGTCTGGCACGAGCGCATCGCTGAGGCGCGCTGCATGATTGATCAGGCGCGCCTGCTTACGCTCAAAGCCGCATACGTGATGGATACAGCGGGCAATAAAGTCGCCAGAACCGAAATCGCGATGATCAAAGTCGTGGCGCCGAACGTTGCGCAGCAAATTATCGATTGGGCGATGCAGGCGCACGGTGCGGCGGGCTTGTCGGACGATTTTCCGCTTGCGTATGCGTATACGTGGGCGCGGATTCTACGCCTTGCTGATGGGCCGGACGAAGTGCATCGAAGCGCGTTGGCCAAATGGGAGCTTGGCAAACATGCACCGCGTAAACAGGCATGACTGGCCGCTGATACACTGGGACACTGCGGTTGAGGGCAAGCATCTACAAAAAAATACGGAGGAGTGCGATGACAACAGAACCAAAATGGTGGCTTAAACATTACCCACCAGGCGTCGCCCACGAAGTGGATATGAATCTCTATGCCTCGCTGCCGCAAATGGCGGAGGAGGCATTCGAGAAATTCGCTGACCGCGCCGCCTACACGTGCATGGATAAAACGCTCACCTTCGGCGATGTGGATCGACTTTCGCAGGCGTTTGGCGCATGGCTGCAATCCAAGGGTTTGCAACGAGGCGACCGTGTCGCATTGATGATGCCTAATATCCTCCAGTATCCGGTCGCCATTCTGGCCGTCTTGCGCGCGGGGTTCGTGGTTGTCAACGTGAATCCGCTGTACACGCCGCGTGAGCTGGAACACCAACTGAGTGACAGTGGCTCGGTTGCGATTGTGATACTCGAAAATTTTGCCTCGACGCTCGAGAAAGTCATCGCCAAAACGCAGATAAAGCACGTTGTCATGGCAGCAGTTGGTGATCTGCTTGGTTTCCCGAAGAGCATGATCGCGAACTATGTCGTACGCAGTGTTAAAAAAGCGGTGCCTGCTTACAATTTGCCGGGCGCGACCAAATTCAACGATGCACTGGACACCGGGCGCAGCTTGGCCTTGAGCAAGCCGCGGCTTGGCCCCGAAGATATCGCGTTTCTCCAGTACACCGGCGGCACCACGGGTGTATCCAAAGGTGCTGTGCTGGTGCATGCCAATATTTTCGGTAACGTGCTGGTCTCCGAAGCGTGGCTCAAGCCCGCCCTCGATGACACCACCAGAGGCGCGCCGCCAGACCCGATCGTGATGGTCTGCGCGCTGCCGATGTACCATATTTTTTGCTTGGTATCGTGCATGTGGCTGGCACTAAAAGCTGGTGGCCACAGCATCCTGATCCCGAATCCGCGCGACGCAGACGCAATGGTCAAGGCAATCTCAAAACACAAATTCAACGTGCTGCCAGCGGTGAATACCCTGTTCAATAGCCTCGTCAATCATGATGGATTCAAAGCCCTCGATTTTTCGAACCTGCGTATATCCAATGGCGGCGGCATGGCCGTGCAACGCGTTGTCGCTGAGAGTTGGCTCACGCTCACGCAATGCCCGATTGTCGAAGGCTACGGCTTGACTGAGACCTCCGCCGCGGCCACGTGTAACGAAATCATGAACACCGATTACAGCGGCGATGTGGGCATGCCGATGCCATCCACCGAGGTATCGATTCGGGATGACTTCGGCAATGAAGTCGCGTTCGGTGCGCCGGGTGAAATCTGCATTCGCGGACCGCAGGTCATGCGTGGCTATTGGCAGCGCCCCGACGCGACTGCCGAAGTGATGACACCGGATGGTTTTTTCAAGTCCGGCGACATCGGCATCATGCTCGAAAACGGCCACGTCAAAATTGTTGACCGCAAGAAAGACATGATTCTTGTTTCAGGATTCAACGTTTACCCGAACGAGATCGAGGACGTCGTGGCTTCCTGCCCCGGCGTGATGGAGTGCGCCGTGATCGGCATCCCTGACGAAAAAGCTGGCGAAGCGGTGAAGCTGTTCGTCGTCAAGAAAGACCCGTCGTTGACCGCCGAGCAAGTCGCCGCCTATTGCCGCAAAGAACTGACCGGCTACAAAAACCCCAAGACCATCGTATTCCGCGATGCGCTGCCGAAGAGCAATGTCGGGAAAATTTTGCGGCGGGAGCTGCGGGATTTGGATAAAGCAGGGAAATAACAAACACTAGCACTGGCGGGGTGCTTCAGGTGTTTTCCGCCTGAAACGCCCGCCAAATACAGACTTTAAAAAGTTTTTCTGGCGCAACTACTTCGGCAAAAACTGCATCGGGTCCACCGGCTTGCCCTGTTTGCGGATCTCAAAATGCAGCTTCACCTGATCGGAATCGCTCGATCCCATCTCGGCAATTTTCTGGCCCTTCTTCACTTCTTCGCCTTCGGAGACGAGGATTTTCTCGTTGTGCGCGTACGCCGATAGCCACGTGGCGTTGTGTTTGATGATGACCAGCCGTCCATAACCGCGCAGGCCGGCGCCGCTGTACACAACTTTGCCGGGAGCGGAGGCCAGAACCGGTGAGCCTTTGGTGCCAGAAATATCGAGGCCCTTATTGGCATCGGTAAACATGGCGACAATTTTTCCTTTTGGTGCTGGCTGGATCGGCCATGCCCAATCGACATCGTCGTTGGCGGGTGCCGCCACCGGGGCTGGTATGACTGGTGCGGGTGGTGTTATTGCAGGCACAGCAGCAGTTACGACAGATGTACCTGAAGGCGCCGCCGAAGCTTCGGCCGAAAGTCTGGCATACGTTTGATCGGAGTATGGCAACGTGATCGCCTTGGGTTCCGTTTTCATCTTGTCGGTATTGCCAACCGGCGACCCAGATGGCACCTGCGTGATGATCAGCGGTGACGTCACCGGCGCGCCTGGTTGAGGCTGTTCCGCTGCGGCCGATGGCATGCTGGCAGTGGTGCTGCCGGGCGGGGTCAGTCGCAAAACTTCACCGAGCTTGATGACGTTCGGGTTGACGATATTGTTCCAGGCGGCGAGCTCGCGATAATCCAGCCCGTTGGCCAAGGCAACGCTAAGGAGCGTGTCGCCTTTCTGGATGGTATGAAGTTTGCCTGTGTCAACAGTTGCCGCAACCGGCCCCGGTTTGACGACAGGTTTGGCCTCAGAGGGTGGCGCTGTGGTGGCAACGGTTGGGCGCGCGTCAGATACCGGCGCAGGCCGCTTGGCAGCACACGCCGCAAGCGTTGCAATGACAAGCATCACCAAGATATGACGTATCGACTGATTCATGAACTTGCATCCAACTTTCTATTTACAAAATGCCCGAGACCAACGGCACGAACCGCACATCATGCACGACTTTTTCAGTGAAGCCATCCACCGTGCGATCAATCACGGTGAGCTTTTGTGATTCGGATTCCTTGCCAACCGGCAATACCAACCGCCCGCCAACGGCCAACTGCTGCTTTAATTCATCCGGCACATATGTCGCTGCCGCTGTCATGATGATGCCATCGTACGGCCCGCCGTCGGCATAGCCAAAGTGCCCGTCGGCGTGCTTGAAAATAATATTGAAATATCGCAAGTCGCGCAGCGTGCGACGCGCCTTGTCCATCAACGGCGCAATGCGCTCAACGGTGTACACCTCCTTACTTAATTTCGCGAGCACTGCCGTTTGGTAGCCACATCCGGTGCCGATTTCCAATACCTTTTTGGGGATGCCGAGCGCGCTTTCGCAGAGCAGTGCCGTCATGATGGCGACGATCTCAGGGGTGGAAATCGTTTGACCAAAGCCAATCGGTAACGCCTTGTCGGCTTCGTACGCGCGCTCCTGTAAGGCTTCCTCAACGAACACGTGGCGCGGCACTTCCGCCATCACGTTCAATACCCGCTCGACCTTTACGCCTTTTGCGCGCAACGCCTCGATCATGCGCGCACGCGTGCGATCAGACGTCATTCCCGAGCCGGTAAATTTTGAGGCGGTCACGCTCATGCCACCAACCAATCAGAGACCGATTTCATCTGCTGATAATTGGTCAGGTCAATTTGCAATGGCGTCACCGAGACACGATTGTTTTCGGTCGCGTAAAAATCTGTGCCCGGCCCGGCATCGGCGGCAAGACCGGCAGCACCGATCCAATACACCGTTTCACCGCGTGGGCTTTTCGCTTTCACTGCGCCCTCGGCTTTATGGCGCTTGCCGAGGCGCGTGGTTTCGAAGCCTTGTAATTGGTCGCGGGGAATGTCGGGCACGTTCACGTTCAGCAACATCGGCGTATTGATGGGATTTTGTTGATAACGTGCGACCAACTGCGCGGCCACCCATGCTGCTGTCTCAAAATGTTTGTGCGTGCTGCCCACCATCGACATGGCAATGGCGGGAATACCAAGCAAAAAGCCCTCAGTCGCCGCCGCCACGGTGCCTGAATAGATCGTATCGTCACCCATGTTCGCGCCGGAATTGATTCCCGATACGATCATGTCCGGCACGAAATCGAGCATGCCAGTGACAGCCATGTGCACGCAATCGGTCGGCGTGCCGTTGACGTGAAAAAAACCATTCGCGGCCTGCCGGATCGATAACGGACGATCCAGCGTGAGGGAATTCGATGCACCGCTGCGATCGCGTTCCGGCGCAACGATCGTCAGGTCGCCAAGTGGGGTGAGTGCTTCTGCGAGTGCTGCCAAGCCGGGCGCGAAATAGCCGTCGTCGTTCGAGAGGAGGATGCGCATGTCTTTTCTTGAAATTTACCTGCCAAATTATCGCACACGCAGGTTGTCGGCCACTGCGTTTGTCCGGCGATTTTTCGCTGACTTCGGTGTCATCGTATAATCTTGGTGCGCCGCAATAATCACGGCGTTTCTCCCAGAAATCCAGAAACTCCAGGAACCCAACATGTCCTTCTTAGCCGATCGTCTCTCTCGCGTAAAACCCTCTGCCACCATCGCCATCACCGCCAAAGCCAATGCCCTCAAGGCGCAAGGCCGGAACGTCATCGCCCTTTCCTTCGGCGAACCGGATTTCGATACCCCGGACAATATCAAGGAAGCCGCGATTAAAGCGATCCGCAGCGGCGACACCAAATACACGGCGGTTGACGGCACGGCAAAACTGAAAGAAGCCATCGTCGCCAAATTCAAACGCGAAAATGGCCTGACCTACACGACCAAGCAAGTCACAGTCGGTACCGGCGGCAAACAGGTGCTCTACAACGCATTTATGGCAACGCTTTCCGCAGGCGATGAGGTCATCATCCATACGTGCGGATGGCGCACCAGCACATCCGTAATCGCTTTCAATTCAGCGTGCGTATAAGC
>JANNRY010000302.1:0-2480 GCA_031401935.1 Betaproteobacteria bacterium
CTTCATCGAGCAGACCTTGCGCGTGCAAGGCCGTCGCCATATTGATGAGCGCGCTCGGCAAATCTGGTGAATGCAGTAGCGCAGTTTCGAACGCTACTACTGCCGCAGCGTGTTGCTGCATTGCCGCCAGCGCGTTACCGCGATTCACGTGCGCGGCGGCTAACGTGGCATCAATGGAGAGCGCGCGATCAAAAAAATCCAGTGCCAAGGCGAAGTTGCCGGTTTGATGCGCAATGATCCCCAAACCCAGCAATGACTGCGCGTTGCGTTGATCGAGGGCGTAGGCGCTGCGAAATTGCTGATCGGCTTCGCGCAGATTGCCCGCCTGCAGGAGCGTCATACCTGCAAGCGTGAGCTTCGTCGCGGCGGATGCGTTGGTCATGGTGGAATATTAGTGCAAATGGTGTGCGGCGATGCAGGTCGCCATTCTACGCACATCACAGGCTATTTATGCCCGAAAGACCGCGCCAGTGCTGGAGTTTAGATAATTTATATGAGTTCGCGGGTCGCTACTCAAGGGTCAAGAAATCTCCGAGCCGCGCAATCTCCGCATCCAGTTCCCGCTTGAATATTGTTGCCGCCGCACCCGAAGGTTTCCGCGATGCGTAGCCGATCGTCACTTGCACCCGGCCTTTCGCGTTGGCCGCCACGTTACCCCAGCCGATCACATCATCGCGCCACAACAATGGCAACGCATAATAACCAAGCTTGCGTTTTGCGACCGGCGTGTAGGCTTCAAACCGATAGCGCCAGCCCCACAGATGTTCAAATCGCAGTCGGTCCCACACCACTGGATCGAACGGCGCAAGCAATCGTACCTTGTCGTCACTTGCCGCGGGCATCGGCTCCTCGGTCGGCCACACGTATGTCACATGATCAATTTTCTCTGTGCGCAGCTCACCACGTTTGATCATCAGCTCAAGCCGCTTCACGCAATCCACGCCCGGCCGTGCATCACCCATCACGCGCGCAAATCGCATCAATGACCGCAGCGGCATCGGCGCGTACAAATTGACTATCAGCCGCACCAAACCATCGGCACGCGCATTGCCCGCGAGTGCGCGCGTGGCCTTGGGTGCTGAGGCGTAGACGCGGATGCCGGCGTCGCGACGGTGCACATGAACCCGGCCTTCGCGATGCAGGCCTTCGAGCAGCAATGTGGTCGCCGATGAACTTCCACCCCAGCCATTTACGCGCTTGCCACTGCTTAATGCTTTTTCCAGATCCCGCGGATGAGCGTGTTCGTGTTCCTTCAGGTAGCGCAACACCGCGCGGCGCAGCGACGCATGTTCGGCCATAAAATCACGCCAGCGCTGTGACACCGCGCGCGGATGCAGCAGCGCCAATTCGTCGCGATGAAAAAAACCATAGTTGTAAATGCTGTCTTCAACCAACGGCAGCGCGGCGTATTGTTTCTCCAGATCATCAGCGCGGTAATTGTTGACGCGATGACGGAGTATCAGATCTTGCGCGCGTGCGGGTGCGCGAATCGGGTCCGCTTGCAGATACCCCAACTTCTTGACGGCATCGACCAGCGAACGTGGCGCGAATAGCGAACGCATTACGGCGTAGCGCCGCAACTCATCCAGGGCGACGGGCTGCGTCGTCACTTGACGGTATTTTTGTCCTGACCGAACAAAATCTTCTTTTGCGCTTCCGACATCACGGTTGGTGCTTCCGGGCGCACCTCCTTGGCACGTGCATACGCGCGTGTCGTTGCCGGACGGGCCTTAATAGTGGCGTGCCAGCGCGCCAGATACGGGAAGTCGTTCATATCCTGCCCCTGATTCTGCGGAATGATCCAGGGGTAGGAAGCCATATCGGCAATCGTGTACTGTTTGCCGGTGATAAACGCGCGGTCGGCCAGACGCTTATTCAACACACCATACAAGCGCGACGTTTCTTTCACATAGCGATCAATTGCGTAGGGGATTTTTTCCGGCGCGTAGTTGCTGAAGTGGTGGTTCTGTCCTGCCATCGGGCCTAAGCCGCCCATCTGCCACATCAGCCATTCAAGTGCTTCGACCTGACCACGTAAATCCTTGGCGATGAACTTGCCGGTCTTGCCAGCGAGATAAAGCAATATCGCGCCGGACTCAAATACGCTGATCGGTTTTTTGCCGTCACTCGGCGCGCGATCAATAATTGCAGGCATGCGATTATTCGGCGAGAACTTCAGAAAATCAGGATTGAATTGTTCGCCCGTGCCGATGTTTACGCCCTTGAGCACATAAGGCAATTTTGTTTCTTCGAGAAACAGCGTGATTTTGTGACCGTTCGGGGTCGGCCAGTAATAAAGTTCAATCATTGGTTTTTCCTTGTCATTTGCCAAACGCATTCACTGCCGCGCGCTTATATTGATCGGGCCATTCTAGCTTGTCGCCGAGTTCAAGCGCTGCATGGCGCGGCCAATACGGATCGCGCAACAAAGCACGCGCGAGGAACACGCAATCGGCATCACCATCAGCGATGATTTGTTC
>JANNRY010000303.1:0-8127 GCA_031401935.1 Betaproteobacteria bacterium
CGACCATTCCAACTTTTAACAATGACATGATTTGCCCACACACCCTTTTCAATAGCACAATTTTCATAAACTCTAGCACTGGCGAGGCTTTCAGGCACATTATGCCCTGAAATGCCCGCCAATGCTAGATCTACATATTTGCAACCACAGCCGCACCCATTTCACTGGTGCTACATGTTTTATCGCCTTTTTTGGCAATGTCCCCTGTCCTCAACCCGGACGCCAACGCTTTTCGCACCGCGCCTTCCACGCGCATGGCGACATCGGCAAGATTGAAGGTGTAGCGCATCATCATCGCCAGCGACAGAATTTGCGCCAGCGGATTCGCCAACCCCTTGCCCGCAATATCCGGTGCCGAGCCATGGATCGGTTCGTAAAGCCCTTTCGCGTTGGCATCCAGTGAGGCTGATGGAAGCATGCCGATTGAACCGGTCAACATCGACGCCTCGTCGGAAAGAATATCGCCGAACATATTGCCTGCCACCATCACGTCGAACTGTTTTGGATTTCTCACCAATTGCATCGCAGCATTGTCGACGAGCATATGACTAAGCTCGACGTCGGGATATTCAGGCGCAATTTCAATGGCAATGTCGCGCCAAAGCTGCATCGCTTCCAACACATTCATTTTGTCGACCGAACAGAGCCGCTTGCTGCGTTGCCTCGCAGTGCGGAAGCCCACATGCAGGATGCGGCGAATTTGCGCTTCCGTGTAGTGCATGGTGTTGATGCCGACGCGATTACCTTTCTCACCAGTGATGCTGCGCGGCTCACCAAAATAAATGTCACCAGTCAGCTCGCGAATGATCATCAGATCGAGCCCGGCGACGATTTCAGATTTGAGCGAGGACGCGTCAGCCAGTTCCGGGAAAACAGTTGCCGGCCGCAGGTTCGCAAAAAAATCGCACTCTTTGCGCAGGCCCAGAATCGCTTTTTCCGGCCGATGCTCACGTGGCAGCGTATCGTACTTCGGGCCACCGACGGAACCGAAAAGTACTGCATCGGCATCCATCGCCAATTTCAGCGTTGGAGCGGGCAATGGATGGCCATGCGCGTCGTACGCCGCACCACCGACCAACGCCGATTCTGTTTCGATATTTAAACCATCGCGACGCAGAACTTCCAACACCTTGAGTGCTTCGGCCATGATTTCAGGCCCGATGCCGTCGCCGGCCATGATTGCAATTTTCATTTTTGATCGTTACGTAAAAAGCCAGGGTTCGCGCGTCGCACGTGCCGTCTCATAAGCTTTGATTTTGTCGTCGTGCCGCAGCGTGCGCCCTATTTCATCCCAACCATTGAGCAACGATTGCTTGCGGGAATCCTCAACAGCAAATTTGTAGGTTTCAGCCCCGGGTACCTGCACAATTTGTCGCTCAAGATCAA
The DNA here is from genome assembly GCA_031401935.1 of Betaproteobacteria bacterium. Classification (GTDB taxonomy): domain Bacteria; phylum Pseudomonadota; class Gammaproteobacteria; order Burkholderiales; family Usitatibacteraceae; genus UKL13-2. The sequence continues at coordinate 1,387 of JANNRY010000303.1, forward strand.
CGCTCAACTGCAAGCCATTTGTCGCGGTAACAATATTGAACAAGTGATCCACTTCCAGTTCACTTAACACGATGGGCAGCAAACCATTCTTGAAACAGTTGTTGAAAAAAATATCTGCGTAGGACGGCGCGATGATGGCGCGGAAACCAAATTGCTGTAGCGCCCACGGCGCGTGCTCGCGCGAGGACCCGCAACCAAAATTTTTCCGTGTAAGCAAAATCGTCGCGCCGGAAAAGCGCGATTGATTGAGCACGAAATTGGGATTCAGTGGACGCTGGCTGTTGTCCATTCCCGGCTCGCCCAGATTCATGTAGCGCCATTCATCGAACGCGTTATCACCAAAGCCGGTGCGCTTGATCGACTTCAGAAACTGTTTCGGGATGATCGCGTCGGTATCGACGTTGGCGCGATCAAGCGGCGCGACCAGCCCGGTATGTTGGCGAAAGGGTTCCACGCGTTTGCCTTAGTTCTTTGCCTTGTCAGCGGCTTTCTCAATAACTTCTCCGCCTTTTTTGATGTCCTTGCCAACACCTTCAATCGTGTTGCAGGCAGCGAACAACGTGCACATTGCGATCAATGCAAATAATTTCTTCATTTTCATTCCCCTTTATAGAATTTGACGAACGTCTGCAAACCGACCGGCAATCGCCGCTGCTGCAGCCATTTCCGGACTGACCAGATGAGTGCGTCCACCAGCGCCCTGGCGACCTTCAAAATTACGATTCGATGTCGATGCGCAACGCTCGCCCGGTGACAGACGATCATCGTTCATGCCGAGACACATCGAACAACCTGGCTCGCGCCACTCAAACCCCGCCGCCAGAAAAATCTTGTCGAGTCCCTCGGCTTCGGCTTGCCGCTTTACCAGCCCCGAGCCCGCCACCACCATCGCAAGTTTGACGTTATCGGCGATATGCCGACCACGCACCACCCCCGCTGCGGCACGCAAATCTTCAATGCGTGAATTGGTACAGCTGCCGATAAAAACCTTGTCGATGCGAATTTCAGCAATCGGCGTGCCCGGATTCAGGCCCATGTATTGCAACGCACGTTCCATTGCTTCGCGCTTTACCGGGTCGCTTTCGCTCGCCGGCTCGGGCACTTTGTCATCAATGCTGACAACCATCTCCGGCGACGTGCCCCAGGTGACCTGCGGCACGATGGTTGCGGCATCAAGATCGACGACGCGGTCAAACGTTGCACCCGGGTCCGAGTGCAATGTCGCCCAATAGCGCGCGGCCTGCTCGAACATTTCGCCCTTCGGCGCGAATGGACGGCCTTTCAGATACTCAATGGTTTTTTCGTCCGCTGCCACCATGCCGGCGCGGGCACCGGCTTCAATAGCCATGTTGCAGACGGTCATGCGGCCTTCCATCGACAGCGCGCGGATAGCCGAGCCCGCAAATTCAATTGCCGAACCCGTTCCCCCCGCGGTGCCGATTTTTCCGATGATGGCAAGCACGATGTCTTTGGAAGTTACGCCACGTCCGACCTTGCCCTCGACACGAATCAACAGCGATTTGGATTTTTTTGTGACCAGACACTGCGTGGCCATCACGTGTTCGACTTCCGAGGTGCCGATGCCGAACGCCAGCGCCGCGAATGCGCCGTGCGTGGAAGTATGTGAATCACCGCACACGACGGTCATGCCCGGCAATGTCGCGCCCTGCTCCGGACCGATCACATGCACGATGCCCTGACGCGCGTCGTGCATACCGAAATAATCCTTCACACCAAATTTTTCGATATTCCTGTCGAGTGTTTCAACCTGCAACCGCGAAACTGGATCAGCGATACCTTCATTGCGTGCCGTGGTCGGCACATTGTGGTCAGCGGTGGCAACGATGGACTTTAACCGCCAAAGCTTACGGCCATGAATCTCCAGCCCTTCAAACGCTTGTGGGCTGGTGACTTCGTGAACGAGATGACGATCAATATAGATGAGCGCCGTCCCGTCTGATTCTTCATGAACCAGATGGGCGCTCCAGAGCTTGTCGTAAAGGGTTTGAGGCATTGAGGCCATATCGGCAATCGCAATCGTCTACTGCGGATAATCAATAATTATACAAGTCGCACCGTATTTGTGCGCCGCAGCATGCGCCTCAACACCCGGCTCAACGCACAAAATCAAGGGCTGAGCTGCACCGACAGGTAAATGCCGTCCTGATTTTTTTTGTCTGCTACTTGGCCAAGACGCACGTAGGCCAGCGTCAATGAAGCGTGCTTGTTGATAAACCACGCCGCAAAAAAGTCTGCGTAATTATCTTCGCGGAACACCGTCAGATTGTCCGGCTTGAAGCGATATTCCGCACCAACAGCAAAGTAGTCGGTGATCAAAATTGCGGCCGAAGTCTCAAGCTCGAACTGATGGCGATCCCGTTTGTCACCACCGAAGCCCAACAGTCCCAATTGATTCGCCTTGGTCGCGCGGAGCGTCGCGTTCAGCAGCACATTCCTACCCGCAAAGCCCGCAAGATAGAGTTTGGTCGCGGACAAATACAAATCGGTGCCCGAACCATGGCGCGCACCCAACGCGGTTGGAATCGCCATGTCGCGATTTCTCTTGTGTTGAAGTCCAACAGCTATTTGTGGCATCCAGCTATCCTGATCAAACACTGCATCGCCCGCGATTTTGATCTTCGCGCCAAAGACGTCCTGCCGAATGGATTGGCCGGGTATCGTCGCTCCCACACTAAATAGCTGGCGAGTGAGCGATAGTTCCACGCGATCGTTAAGCCCCACAGCGACCCCACTGCTCTTGAGGCCAAAATCATCGATGTCGACGTTGGTGTGAAACGCAGTCGCTGCTATCTGGTCGCGCGTGCCGTAACCTGCGATGACGGCCCACGGAACCAATCCCCCACCAGCAGCACCTTCGATCTGGCTGACACCAGCGGTCGCGAGGAGGCGATCACCTGCACTTGCTGCGTTGGTTGTGGTCAAGCAAACAAATGCCGCGATGAAGGCTGCTGCGACGAAAATCGAACTACGCGGGGAAAATTCTGTCTGTCTGGGCATGCTGTGGAAACGATAAGTCTATAAATCCAAAGTCGGCACGATGGCTGCGCAGCAATTGGCAATGGTGAATATTGGGTTTGAAGGTTGAATCTCTCTCTCATGATAATCTTAGCCGACACAAACATGGTCACCGATCATCTTTGGTGGCCATATCGGAAACCGCAAATAAAAATTCATCGCATGATTTCAACCAAGACCCAAATCAGCTTAATCATCATTTGCATCGCCACCGTTTGTCCAGCGGCATTCGCAAACACTTTATATGAGCGGCTGGGCGGTGAGAAAACCGTTGCGCAATTCGTCTCGGAGACGGTTGACCTCTCGGCTGTCGATCCACAGATCAAGCGCTCATTCGACAAGGTTGACCTGAAAAAATTGAAGGTAAAAGTTGCCGAACAGATTTGCGCACTCACCGATGGGCCGTGCAAGTATTCTGGTGACTCCATGAAACTTGCCCATCAGGGTATGGACGTGACTGAAGCAGAGTTTTATGGCTTCGTAGAAATTCTGCGCGGCGCACTGAATCGTGCCAAGGTACCTGAAGGCGCAAAAAACGAGCTTTTGCGGATACTGGCGCCGATGAAGCGCGATATCGTGACCAAGTAATCCAGAGCAGGTTTTCCCACGTATCAATCCGATGAAATACAACTTGTACAAAGCTTTGCACGTCGTTCGCAGCGTTGGGTTCGCCGCCGTGGGACTCGTTGTCGCTGCAAACTGCGCTGCCGCAAAAATTTCGGTGCCTGTTAAAGATCAGGCCGGCCAACCCGTCGCAGACGCAGTGGTATATGCCAACATCATTTCCGGTACCGCGCCCAACAGACCGAAGCGGGAAATTTCCGTTGAGCAAATCGACAAGGAATTTGTACCATTGGTGAGTGTGATTCAAACCGGGACACTGGTAAATTTCCCAAACCGCGACAAAGTGCGCCATCACGTTTATTCGTTTTCACCCGCAAAGACATTTGAAATAAAACTTTATTCCGGCGTGCCCGGCAAACCGATCCTGTTCGACAAGCCTGGCGAAGTGGTACTCGGCTGCAATATCCACGACACGATGCTTGCCTACATGCTGGTGGTGGATACGCCCATTTTCGCGAAGACCGACAAGCGGGGTATCGCGCTGCTCGACGGTTTATCGGCTGGCGAGTATGAAGTCCACATGTGGTATCCAGGCACGGCGACATCCGCCAGTCCTGCGCCGCAAAAGATAAAACTTTCTGCCAATGATGCTGCAACGCTCGCGTTCACATTCAGCTTGAAACCAGCAAGCCAGACCGCGCCGAAACCCAAATAGGGAAATGAAGCTTATTAAATTCGGGCGCCTTGAAAAGCGCATTGTCGTATTCTTTGTTGGTCTGCTTGTGATCGTGCAAACAGCGGCGTTTTTTTCGATCAGCTACGCGATTGAGCAGAATGCCCGGCGCAATCTGCGTGACGAGCTCAATGTCGGCTCACGTGTTTTCAAACGCCTGCTTGAACAAAAAGAACAGCAACTTATCGCGGCAACGAACGTACTGACGCGTGATTTTGCTTTCCGTGATGCCGTCGCCACGCGGGATCGCAACACCATCGTTGATGTTCTGCGCAACCACGGATCACGAATTTCCGCGAATCGGCTGGCGCTGGTCGACATGAATAATGTAGTGTCGGCAGATACCGTTCAGCCAGCACTGATCGGCAAACCGTTCGCATACCCAGAGCTTATCGTCGAAGCTGCTGGTAAGAGCACCGTTTCGGCGATCCGCATTATTGATGGCACGATTTACCAGTTGGTTGTTGTTCCAGTGCTGGCACCAATGCCCATTGCGTGGGTGGTAATCGGCTTCGTAATCGACAATTCGTCCGCAATCGAGCTCAAGCGGATTACCGGTCTGGACGTATCTTTTCTTGGCACATCTAACAATCAGCCCACGGCCATTTTTGCGACGACGCTACCCCCTGATATCCGGACAAGTTTGCAGAATCTTGCCGCCAGCATTTCACCACGTGACGAGAGCGCAGAGCAGCCCAGCGCCGCTATCGAACTGGGAAATGAAGAGTTTGAGATGCTCGCGACCACCATCGACCGCTACCGCGACAATGGCACCGAAAGCCGTGTATTCGCGGTACTGCAGCGCTCGGTGCGCGATGGCTTGCAGCCGTATGAAGCACTCAAGTTGGCGCTATTGTTTTTGGCTGCCGTGAGCCTGCTCATTACGCTGGTCGGCAGCCTGCGTATCGCGCGCCGCATTACGCGGCCGGTACGAAGACTGGCTATTGCCGTCAAACAAGTCGCTGCCGGCAACTATGGTGAGCCGATCTTGCTGCCGCAGGATGATGAAATCGGCGAACTCGCAACGGCGTTCAACAACATGTCCAAGGGGCTGACCGAGCGCGATCAGGTGAGGGATATTCTGGGCAAGGTCGCGTCCCACGAAGTTGCCGAGCAGTTGCTAAAACAAAACATCAAGCTGGGTGGTGAGGAGCGCGACGTCACAGTGCTGTTCACCGATATCCGCGATTTCACATCTCTTTGTGAAAACCATCCACCGGCGCTGACGATTGGTTTGCTCAATCGTTACCTCACGCTGATCAATGCGATTATCGACGAGCATGACGGCGTCATCGACAAATACACCGGCGACGGCGTGATGGCGCTGTTCGGCGCACCAATTGGACGATCCGATGATCCTCAGCGCGCCGTTCACGCTGCGCTGGCCATCGACAAACGCATGCGCCAGTTGGCCCGTGAACTGGCTATTGAGAAACTGCCAAATCCCGATGTCGGCATTGGCGTCAATACGTCGCGTGTAGTCGCGGGCAATATCGGTTCGCCGTCGCGATTGAATTACACCGTTCTGGGTGATGGCGTAAATCTAGCGTCGCGCCTTGAAAGCCTCACCAAGCGTTATCAGGTGCCCATCATCGTTGGCGAACAGACCGCGGCTGCAGCACGCAATTTCGCTTATCTCGAGTTAGACAAGGTACGCGTGCTGGGCAAAACGACGGCGGCGCGTGTATTCCAGCCGGTTGGACTGGCCGGTCAGCTTGATCCTGCGCTGCGCGATTTGGTGGAGCGGCATCACCATGCCTTGGCATTGTTTCGTACGCGCAATTGGATGGCGGCAGATGCTATTTTTCGCACCCTCGCCCCGCGCCCCGGCTACGCGCGCATTGCCGAGATATACATGGGCTACGTGAGCGAATTCTCTGCAAGAGAACCTGACGCGGATTGGGACGGCGCGTTTACCTTGAGCAACAAGTAGCGAAACTATCCAGCTGGCGAGGCTCTTCAGGCACTTTCATGCTGGGAGGCTCGCCGAATGGCGATCTGCGAAAAACTATTTAACGAATCTTGCGCGAATCTTCCATATGCGCTGCTACTTTTTGTAGCCTAAACAACATGCAATTATTGGATTCTCAAAAGTTTGTTTACGCGATAATGACGCTTCCGACCACCTTCCCTTACACGACCATGCCAACCGAAAAACAAGAATCCGCCAGCAAAGACACCGCCACTCCCAAACCCGTTCCCACTGACAATATCGTCGTTACCAAACATAAGGCCCGCATCAATGGCGAGACCATTGTCTACACGGTAACTTGTGGCACGGTGGTACTGAAGGAGGACACCGAGAAAGACGGCAATCGCGAAGCGGAAAAACCGCGTGCGAGCATCTTTTTCATGGCCTATACCAAGGATGGCGTGAAGGATGTGGCCAAGCGGCCGCTGACGTTTTC
>JANNRY010000304.1:0-11754 GCA_031401935.1 Betaproteobacteria bacterium
AGCGATTCTATTTTGCCGGGCATTGGGATGGTCACACGATGGGTCGCGCCATTTGCGATCGCGGTCGATAACCCGGCGCCTTCGTTGCCGATCAGAAAAACGGTGGGCTTCTGCAGATCGATGGCAAACAACGGCGTTGCATTTTCGGTCTGTGCAACCAGCGCAAGAGATTGACCTTGAAAGCGGCTGATGAAATCGACCAGATCAACGCCTTCATCGATGTTGAGCGAAAAATGCGCGCCCTGCGCGGCCCGCAGCACTTTCGGTGCCCAGGCAAATGCGCAAGTCTTTGAAAGCGCAACATGTCGCACGCCCGCAGCAGCGGCACTGCGCAACATCGAACCGACATTTCCCGGATCCTGCACGTCTTCAAGTGCGAGCACGACATCAGCGGATTTGGGAATCGTGGTAGCTACGGGCGTGGGCACAATGGCCATCATGAACGCCGGGGAATCGAGTGTTGAAGCACTCACCATCAACACATCAGCCAGCACATTGTGGCTGGCGCTGCGGCAACGCGTGAGCAGTTCCAGCACTTCCGGTCGGTCTCGTGCGGATTCGCTGCATGCCAACGCGATGGGCTCGCCAACGGCATCCACGTAAGCGCGAATCAGGTGGATGCCATCCAACACGGACAGGCTCGCCTTCTTGCGTTCACGAGACGAGTGCGCAAGCGCGATGAGTTGCTTGACGAACGTATTGTCGCGGGAGCGGATGGTTTTCATTGGGAAAATATATAAACACTAGCACTGGTGCGGCTTTCAGACAATAAACAGCCTGAAAGCCACGCCAGTGCTTGATCTACGTATTTAAATGATGTTTGAAGCATTTTCAATATTGGATTCAGCCGATGAGCTGCATCTTTAGCATTAACGCGTGACCAACAATCGTTGTCCGGCTTCGCGCACCGGCCGAAAACTCTGGCGGTGAATTTCACAGGGGCCAACGGCCATCAGGGCTTCAAGATGAATGCGGGTGCCGTAGCCCTTGTGTCGCGCAAAACCATACTGCGGATAACGAATATCGAGATTGCACATTTCGCGGTCCCGCGCGGTCTTGGCGAGAATCGAGGCGGCGGAAATTTCTGCGATGAGTCGGTCGCCTTCGACGACCGCGCGGCACGGAAACGCGACGCGCGGCACATGCAGACCATCGACGACAACTTCAAGTCGTTGCGGTATCAGGTCTTGCGAACCGTGCAGCCCCTCCAATCCCTCAACCGCACGTTTCATCGCCAGCAATGATGCCTGAAGAATATTGATCGCATCGATTTCCTCAACACTCGCTTGAGCCACACAAAACGCCAGCGCCTTCTCACGGATTTCCATATCAAGCGCCACACGTTTTTTTTCCGATAACACCTTTGAGTCGGCCAATCCGCAAATTGGCCGCGAAGGATCGAGAATTACAGCCGCCGCGTACACGGCGCCCGCGAGCGGACCACGACCGGCTTCATCGACTCCGCAAATCTGCATGCGCAACTTCATGGCTGATTCGTTACGCGGCTGCAGCGGCGACGTGCTGAAGATACGGACGCAACGCATCGACTACGCGCTCACCGTTATTCACGGCAAGCTGCGCATGAATGGCCGCAAATCGCGCGCGTAAGGCAGTTGCCGCGTCTGGGTGACGAATCCAGTTACCCATCGCGCGGGCGAGGTTCTCAGGCGTTGCATCATCCTGCAACAATTCCGGAACCAACCATTCACCAGCGAGGATATTTGGCAGCCCCACATAGGGCAAATAAGCTTTTCGTTTCATCAATCGATATGTCGTTGGTGACATGCGATAGGCAATCACATGCGGACAGCGCAGCAATGCGGCCTCAAGAGTAGCAGTGCCGCTTGCGATCAGCGCCACATCGGCTGCGGCAAGCGCCAGATTGGCGTGGCCGAATAAAATCTGTACCGGTAAATCCTGCGCCTGCAATTTCCAGCGCGCCTGATCGAATTGCTCGCGCGTTTCGCGCGTCGCCAATGGCACCAGAAATCGCGCGGTTGGAAATTCTTTGAGCAGAGCTTTCGCGGTTTCGATAAACAGCTCGGCGTGGTAATCAAGTTCGGTCTGACGGCTGCCCGGCAAGAGAGCGACAATAAGTTCGCCGGACTTGATGCGCAACTGCGCGCGTGCGTTGTCACGCTGCGGAACCCGCGGAATGACATCTGCACTCGGGTGCCCGACGAAGGTTGCTGGGATACCAGCTTTTTCGTAGATCGCGGGCTCAAACGGAAACACCGTGAGCATATGCGTGACAGATTCCTTGATCTTCTTGATGCGCTCACCCCGCCACGCCCAGATCGAGGGACTCACGTAATGAATAGTGGGAATGCCCGCGCGCTTGAGTGTTTTTTCGAGGCCCAGATTAAAATCAGGCGCATCGATGCCAATGAAAACCGCAGGACGCTCCTTGAGCAAACGATCCCGTAATCCACGTCGGATGCCGAGAATTTCGCGAAAGCTTTTTAACACCTCGACATAACCACGCACGGCAAGTTTTTCCATCGAGTACCAGGAAGTGGCGCCCGCCGACTGCATTTTCGGTCCGGCAATGCCGACAAATTCCAGTTGCGGATACTCGGCCTTCAACGCTTTGATCAATAGCGAGCCTAAAAGATCGCCGGACGCTTCCCCGGCTACGATGCCAATTTTCATCGCTATATCTTCTACGCTAGCGGACGATGCCGCGCGTGGAGCCGGCAAGGAATTCGGCCAAAATTTTTAGCTCGGGTTTTGACGCGCCCTCTACTGCAAGCTGTGCTTTCGCTTCCGCGAATGGCAGACCTGAGCGATAAAGGGTTTTGTACGCGCCCTTGATATTGGCAATTTGCTCCGGCGAAAAATCGCGCCGCTTTAACCCTTCGGCATTGATGCCTACCGCAGAGAGTGGATTGCCGCCAAACGTCACGTAAGGCGGCAGGTCCATTAACACGACGCTCGATACACCGCACATGACATGCGCGCCAATTTTTACAAACTGGTGAACGCCGGTAAACCCACCCAGAGTGGCCCAGTCGCCCACATGCACATGGCCTGCCAGCTGCGTGCAATTGGCAATGGTGGTTTTGTCGCCGACGAGGCAATCATGCGCGATATGCACATAGGCCATCAGCCAGTTGTCATTTCCAATGGTGGTAACACCGCGATCCTGCACCGTGCCGCGATTGAAGCTGCAATATTCACGGATGGTATTGCGGTCGCCGATGTCCAGCCGCGTTGGTTCGCCTGCGTATTTCTTGTCCTGATTGGCTTCACCAAGTGAGACAAAGTGAAAAATTCGATTGTCCCGGCCAATTTTAGTGTTGCCTGTGATCACACAATGGTGGCCGATGCTGGTGCCCTCATTGATTTCAACGTAGCCATCGATGACCGTGTAGGCGCCCACGGTGACGCCTGTACCAAGTTTGGCGCGCGGATCAATAATGGCGGTGGCGTGGATACTCATTTGGGTATTAGTTTTACATTAAGGTTTGGTAATCGTGCGCTGTGTGCATAGCAGCTCGGCTTCGCAGGCGAGTTTATCGCCCACCTTGGCGCGAACGGCGTATTTGATCAGGCCACGCTTTTCCACCAGCTTTTCCGCTTCCAGAGTCAAGGTGTCGCCCGGCACCACCGGGCGCTTGAAGCGCGCACCATCGACGCCGACCAGATACACAACCGTATTGTCATCGCGCTTCGTGCCAAGGCTTTTGAATGACAATAGCGCGGCGGTCTGCGCCATCGCCTCGATAATCAACACACCCGGCATCACCGGATAGTGCGGGAAATGGCCTTCAAAAAAAGGCTCGTTGATGGTGACGTTTTTGATAGCGACGATTCGTTTGTTGGGCTCCAGCTCAAGCACGCGATCAACCAGCAGGAAAGGATAACGGTGCGGCAGGGTTTCCTTGATTTCGGCAATTTCCATCACGCATTTTGTGCTCACGATTCACTTCCTTTTTTTTTCTTTATCCCATCGGCCAGCGCATCGAGACGCCGCAAATGCGCGACGTTTTTCAGCCAGTCGTCGTGCTTCATCAGCGGCATCACCGCCGTATAGGTGCCCGGCTCGGTAATTGATTTTGTCACCAGCGTCATTGCCGAAATAACAGCACCGTCACATACCCGCAGGTGACCGGTAAATCCTGCTGCGCCACCGACCATCACGCGCTTGCCGATTGTCGTGCTGCCAGCGATCCCTACACAACCTGAAATCACAGTGTAGTCGCCAATCGCGCAGTTATGACCGATCTGAATCTGATTATCGAGCTTAACGTCATTACCGATAATCGTATCCGCAATGGCACCACGATCAATGGTGGTATTGGCACCGATCTCGCAATCGTCGCCAATAATTACCCGACCGGTCTGCGGAATTTTGACCCAGCAACCCGCATCGGCTTGAAAATCCGGCGCGAATCCAAAACCGTCCGCACCTAGCACCACACCTGAATGGATGATGCCTCGTGCACCAATGCGGCAGTTCGGGTAAATCGTCACGCGCGCCGCGATCACGCAATCGGCGTCCACCGTTACGCCCTCGCCGATAACCGATCCCGCACCAACGCGCACGCGCTCGCCGATCACGGCATGCGCGCCGATAGAGACGAATTCAGCAATTGATGCTGTGGTCGCGACGGAGGCCGCAGGATCTACAACTGCACTGGCGTGAATGCCTGCCAGATACTGCACTTGGGGACTAAACAACTGTGCCACTCGCGCAAAATACGCATAAGGATTGGCAGCGACAATACGCGGTTTGGACGTGATGTCCCGATCCTTCTCCCCGACAATCACAGCACCCGCCAGAGTGTGCACGAGTGCGGATCGGTATTTTGGATTCGCCAGAAAAGTAATGTGGCTGCCAGAAGCGCCCTCGATGGTGCCGACACCCGTGAGTGGCGTCAGCACTTCGCCGATAGCTTCACCGCCCAGCCTTAAAATAAGATCGCTCAGAAACATGGGATTGTTATATCACTTTCCGCACGCTGGAGCGGTAAGGAGCACCTTGCCCCTAGGAAACACGGAGTGGCATGCAGAGCACCGCGGACGGTCCCAATTCCGCACAAACCGCTGCGGCTGGCCGGTTAGCAGATTGCAACGCGCTATTTATCCGCAAGCGCCTTGATCACCTTGTCGGTGATATCGATTTTCGGACTGGCAAATGTTGCCTCGTGCAGGATCAAATCGAATTTTTCTTTCTCTGCGATTTCATTGATAACTTTGTTCGCCCGCTCCTGCAGAGACGCCAATTCTTCACTTTGGCGCAAGCTCAGGTCCTCACGAAATTCGCGTTGCATACGCTGAAAATCGCGTGTCAGTTGCGCAAGCTGGCGCTCTTTGGCAACGCGTTCGGCTTCCGGCGAGGTCACGGCCTCCTTTTGCAAGGTCGCTTCCAAATCGCGCCCTTGCTTTTCCATTTTGTTCAGTTCCGCCTGACGATTGGCGAATTCTTTTTCGAGCTTGACTTGCGCCCTTTTGGCAGGTGCAGCTTCGCGGAGTATTCGTTCACGATTGACGAATCCGACCTTCGTGTCGGCTGCCACCGCGAGCGTCGCTGTCGTAATAGCAAGCGTGAGACACACCACAATCAGACGCACGGCATTAGTCATCTCTCGACCCCCTTTGGAAAATTACACCAACATTTCATCAGAATACGCGACCCAGCAGGAATTGAAAGCGCTCAATCTTGTCGTCAGCCTTCTGCTTGATCGGTTTTGCGAGGCTGAATTTCAATGGCCCCACCGGCGAAAACCAACTTACGCCAAAGCCGACTGAGCTACGCAAATCCCCCAACCGAATCTTCTCACCCGCAGCAAAAACATTACCGATATCCACAAAAGTCGACAAACGAACCGACTTGTCGCCTTTCACGCCAGGCATTGGAAATAGAAACTCAAGATTGCCGACGATACGGCGATTGCCGCCGATATAGTCACCATTGGTGTCACGCGGACCGAGCGAACTTTGCTCGAAACCGCGTACCGAATCTACACCGCCGGCATAAAAATTCTTAAAAAACGGCAGTGGCTTACCGCCATAACCGTTCGCGTAACCGAACTCAAAGTTTGCGTTGAGGACAATCGGCCCCCAAATCGGGCGCAGATACTGCGCTTTACTTTGGAACCGATAGAACTTTATGTCGCCACCCGGCAAACCTATTTCGCCACCGGCTTCCAGCAGATATCCGTTTCTGGGGAAATAAATGCTGTCACGGGTATCGCGTGAAAAGCCCAGTGAGCCGCGGAATGTGTCGCTCTTGGAGCCAAATGTATTGACATAGTCGATGTATCGCGCCGGACTGAAACCATCGAGGCCCAAATTTGTACGCTCCCAGCCGAGTCCGAAATTCAGACCATCATATTCAGTGACCGGCACACCAAAACGCACGCCGACACCGGTAGATTTTGATGTGTATTCACCGGTTGTCAGGCTTGCGGTATCGATGTCCCGCTGATAGACGTCAAAGCCGCGGGCGATACCATCAACCGTCCAGTACGGATTCAGATACGACACCTCATAAGCTTTGGTGACTCTGCTGTTGTTGATGCGAAACGAAAGTTGGTTGCCAGTGCCAAAGATATTTGCCTGCGAGACTGAGGCGCTGATCGTCAACTTTTCTGCGCCCGAGTAACCGACGCCGAATTGCAAGCTTCCCGTGTTGCGCTCTTTGACCGTTACGTTTAAATCAACCTGATCGTTGGAGCCGGGGACAGTGGGGGTTTCAATGTTTATATCTTCAAAAAAGCTGGTGCGCTCAAGCCTCTCTTTGGAGCGCGCAATCTTTTCGTTCGAATACCAGGCAGACTCAAGCTGGCGCATTTCTCGGCGCACGACTTCATCGCGCGTACGTGAATTGCCTTGTACGTTGATGCGGCGAATATGCACACGCCGACCGGGATCGACAAACATCGTAAACGATGCCGTTTTATTGGCACGATCCGCATCGGGAACCGGGTTGATGTTGGCGAACGAGTAGCCATCGTTACCCAAACGATCACTGATGCGCTTGACTGAATCGACAATTTTTTGCCGGGAAAATGTCTCGCCTGACTTGAACAACAACAGCGAGCGCATTTCTGCTTCCGTGATTTTCAGTTCACCCTGAAATTTGATGTCGGATATTTTATATACTGGACCTTCGACAATATTGACAGTGATGTAGATCTTCTCTTTGTCAGGCGTAATCGACACCTGAGTAGATTCAATGTTGAATTCAAGATAGCCACGATTGAGGTAATACGACTTCAGTTTTTCCAGATCGCCAGACAGCTTTTGCTTTGAATATTGGTCATCTTTTGTGAACCAGCTAAACCAGCCCCCAGTAGTGAGCTCGAACTCTTTGAGCAGCGTGGATTCGGAAAACGCGCTCGCGCCAATGATGTTGATGTCGACGATTTTAGAAACTTCACCTTCCTCAATCGTAAATGTCAGCGAGATGCGATTGCGCTCCAACGGTGTCACGGTCGTCGTAACTGTCGCTGAGTAAAAACCGCGACTGGTGTATTGACGTTTGATCTCTTTTTCAGCGCGATCCAGCAACGAGCGGTCAAAAATTTTGGCTTCCGATATGCCCGCCGTTTTCAAACCGTCTTTGAGATTGTCCTTGGTGAATTCCTTGGCACCACTAATGTCGATCTGCGCAATCGCCGGACGCTCCACCAAAAAAACGATGAGGACATCGTTTTCAACTTCGAGGCGAACATCGGTATAAAAACCGGTCGCATACAGTGCCTTGATTGCGGCGGCAGCTTTGTCGTCATCCATGCTCTCGCCAACCTTGACGGGCAGATAGCTGAAGACCGTACCGGCCTCGGTGCGTTGCGCTCCTTCGACGCGGATGTCTTTAATGACGAACGGCTGGATTGCGAATGCGGTGGCAGAAAAGAAAGCGGCAAGAAGCGCCGAAAGCAATTTGGAAGTATTGTTGAAGCGCATCAATTATCAGCCGGTGACGAGGCGGTGTATGTCGTTGTAGAAGGCAAATGCCGTTAAGCCAAGCAGCAAAGTGAGGCCGACCTGTTGGCCGATTTCCATCACTTTTTCGGAGACGGGACTGCCCTTGAGAATCTCGGCAATATAATACATCAACTGCCCCCCATCCAAGACGGGAATGGGTAGTAGATTGAGCACCCCAAGACTGATGCTGATCAGCGCAAGAAATGTAACGTAGGGTATCCAGCCTAATTGCGCGGATTGGCCTGCATAATCGGCGATCGTGATAGGACCTGAGAGGTTTTTCCACGAAACATCACCAGTCAGCATCCGGCCCATCATTTTCAGGCTAAACGCTGACATGTCCCAAACTTTGGCCCATGCGCGCGGAATTGCCTCAAGCGGGCCATAGCGCACTACAGTGCTCAACTTGTCCAGCAGTTCCCGATCCACCTTTGGTTTCACGCCGATACGGCCAAACGACTTGCCATTTTCGGTAATTGTCTCTGGGGTCACCGTCAAACGGATCCCTGCTCCCGCGCGCTCAATGTCGATGTCCACTGTCTGGCCCGGCCGCGCAGAAATGTTCGCAACCAATGCCTCCCAACGATCTGTTGGCTTACCCTGTACGCTGATGATCCGGTCGCCTGTTCGCAAGCCTGCGCGATCCGCCGCACCACCTTTGACGACCTCGTCGAGGACCGGCAACACAGCCATCCGGAAGGCCGACATTCCCGCTTTGGCCAGAAAATCCTTGTCCAGATCATCCTTGTCAACCGCACTTAAGCTGAGGCGCTTGATTCGCCGTTGCCCATCAACACCCTCAACTTCAATCTCGACCGTTGCGCGTTTGACGGCTTCTTCCAACAGTGCAAGTCTGGCGTCGCCCCACGTTTTGATGGCTTTGTCACCGACCTGTGTGATGAGATCAAATTCCGCAAATTCTCCAATAGCAGCGGGTGAGTTTGGCACGGGCGCAGCAAGGTAGGGCTTGGTGCCCGTCGTACCCGTCACGAATAGTGCCCAGTACAGGAATGCCGCCAGAATAAAATTGGCAACCGGGCCGGCAATCACAATCAGGATGCGCTGCCATACGGTTTTATTGTTGAACGCGCGCGATTTATCGGTCGGGGCAGCGCTGCCATCACGCTCATCGGCCATCTTTACATAGCCACCCAGAGGCAGCACACCTATCGCCCATTCGGTTTGGTCGGGGCCGAATTTTTTCATCCACAAGGGACGGCCAAACCCAATCGAAAAACGCAGAATTTTCACGTCGCACCAACGCGCGGCCCAGTAGTGCCCAAGCTCATGGAACGTGACCAGAATACCGATGGCTAAAGCAAACGCAACGATGGTCGTGAGAAATGAGAACAGTGACATAGCGGGTCGGCGGGTCAGGTTGGACGTAGGGAGAGGGTTGACTCGGGGGATGTCGCGAAAGGTGGCTTACGGCCTACTAATTTATTTGGCCGGAGCCTGTAAGAGCAGCGACCGCGCAATTCGTTCACGCGCGGCGATACGCGCATTTGCATCAGCACTAAAAATATCGCTCAAGGTCGCGGCGGCGGTGATGGTCGCGCTGCCCAGAACATCTTCGATTACGCGCGGGATGTGGGTGAACGCGAGCGAGCCTTTTAAAAAGGCATCGACCGCAACTTCATTGGCGGCGTTGAGCACTGTGGGCGCGGTGCCCCCGAGCCGCAGCGCGTCATAGGCTAAACGTACGCATGGAAACCGCGCGGTATCGATAGGCATGAATTCCAGTTTGCCTGCCTTGGCGAGATCGAGTGCGCCCACACCAGCGTCGATACGATCAGGAAATCCCAACCCGTAAGCAATCGGCGTGCGCATATCGGGGTTGCCCAATTGCGCGATTACCGAACCATCAAGGTATTCGACCATCGAGTGCACAATACTTTGCGGATGCAGGACGACTTCAATCATGTCTGCCGGTGCATTAAACAACCAATGCGCCTCAATGACTTCCAGCCCCTTATTCATCATGGTGGCCGAATCGACGGAAATTTTCCGTCCCATCACCCAGTTCGGATGGGCGCACGCCTGATCGGGCGTGACGCTGTGAAGATCGTCCACAGAACGCGTCCTGAATGGTCCGCCCGATGCAGTAAGAATGATTTTGCGCACACCAACTTTGCGCAATCCATCTCCGAAATGTCGTGGCAACGACTGAAAAATGGCGTTGTGTTCGCTATCTATCGGCAGCAGCACCGCGCCATTATCGTGAATAGCGCGCATGAAGATTCGCCCCGCCATTACCAGCGCTTCCTTGTTGGCCAGCAGCACGGTTTTGCCCGCACGCGCGGCGGCAAGCGAGGACGGCAGACCCGCTGCGCCAACAATCGCCGCCATAACGACATGTGTTTCCTCATGGGCGGCGATGTCGGCAAGCGCGTTTTCACCCGCCAATACTTCGGTGTCACAACCGGCTGTCTTCAGCCGCGCACGTAATGCCTCGGCATGTGCGGGATCTGGGATCGCGGCAAAGCGCGGCTGAAATTGTTCACATTGCAGCGCGAGCTCGTCGACGCGCGAAAACGCAGACAACGCAAAGACACGGAAGCGATTAGGGTGCCTGCCGATCACGTCAAGCGTGTTAACGCCGACGGAACCAGTAGAGCCGAGGATCGTGACGTTTCTGATGTTTGGGGCGCTCATGTGCTTACGAACCCGCGCGTAGCAGCACGTACAAACCCGCAATCGGCAACGTTGACGTCAATGCGTCGATACGATCAAGAATCCCGCCGTGCCCGGGCAACAGATTGCTGGAGTCTTTCAACCCTGCACCGCGCTTCATCCACGATTCGAAAAGGTCGCCGATTACCGACAGCACCGAGAGCACGGAAAAAAATGCGAATAACATGACGAGATGTGTCGTCAGCTCTTGCGCCCACGCGTGCCGGCCGACGAAACTATTGGCCACAAATGTTTGCCAGAGAAAAAAGTACGCGGCGACGCCGACGATCCCACCCAGCGCGCCCTCGATCGTTTTGCCCGGGCTGATTGCGGGGGCGAGCTTATTTTTGCCGAACCGTTTGCCAACAAAATAGGCGGCGATATCGGCCACCCAAACAATCGCAGCGAACGTGAGCAACAGCCAGGGACTGACATCGTGCAAAAATAGTAATGCCAGCCACGTGGGGAAAATAACGATCCAGCCTGCCAGCGCAATTACCCAACGGTTCTCGGGTCGCCACAATTTCTGCAACCATATCGGCACCACGACAAGCCAGAACAGCGTGGCAATAACAAAACCCGCCAATGCGAGCGAGCGGAACGCAACGCCAAAAATTTGTCCGTCCTGGTAAGCGAAGAAAATCAACCCGCAGAGTACAAGTGAAAGCGCCCAATATGCATGTGTGGCACGTTTGGCAAGCTGGCAAAAACGGCTCCATTCCCAGCATGCTGCGAGCACGATGGCGAGTGTGAACACGCCCCACGCGAAATTCGGGAACAAAAACAGCTCGATCAGTACGATCGGCAGAATCACGAGTGCGGTGATGATGCGTGTCTTGAGCACAGGTGGCCGAAAATTATTGGTGCGTGACTGAAATATTCGGCAAGGCCACTACGCAGCCGTCGCGCTAGCGGAGGATTTGGCCAGCACTAACTGTTCACTGGTGCGCCCGAAGCGGCGCTCCCGCCGCCGGTATGAATTGATTGCTTTCAGCAAACTTTCGCGACCAAAATTGGGCCACAACTCCTGCGTAAAATGAAACTCCGTGTAGGCCAATTGCCAAAGCAGAAAATTACTGATGCGCTCTTCACCCCCGGTGCGGATAAAAAGATCCGGCTCCGGCGCGTAGGCCATGGATAAATGTC
>JANNRY010000305.1:0-1843 GCA_031401935.1 Betaproteobacteria bacterium
TGGGCGTCAAAACAATCCATGTTTGCCTACACCATCCGTCGCCTGACCCAATCCGGCTTTGTCCTGCTGGTGATGGCGATGCTCGTGTTCCTGGGTGTCTACGCGATCGGCAACCCGATCGAGTTGCTGGTCAATCCGCAGGCCGATGAAGTTGAGCGCATGCGCGCGACCGTCGCGCTGGGGTTGGACAAACCGCTGCACGAGCAATTTGGCGCATTTCTCAAGGGGGCGCTGTCAGGCGACCTCGGTCGCTCATTCGTATTTGGCGTTCCTGCGCTGGAACTGATTCTCTCTAAAATGCCGGCAACCATCGAGCTCGCCGTGGTGGCCACGATGATGGCGGTATTGCTCGGCATTCCGCTCGGTCTAGTTGCGGGTTTGAAGCCAGACAGCTTTATCGGTCGCAGCATCATGGCCGGTTCCATCGTTGGCTTTTCGCTGCCGACGTTCTGGGTGGGGCTGGTGCTGATCATGTTTTTCTCGGTGTATCTTGGCTGGCTGCCGTCGAACGGGCGGGGCGAAACGGTGAGCCTGCTCGGGCTACAGGTGAGCTTTCTTACCTGGGACGGCATCTTGCATCTTTTTATGCCCGCGCTGAATCTGGCATTGTTCAAGCTCTCGCTGCTCATTCGCCTCACACGTGCGCAGACCCGTGAGGCGTTGTTGCAGGACTACGTCAAGTTCGCCCGCGCCAAAGGCCTCTCGCAGTCGCGCGTGATCGGCGTGCACGTGCTGAAAAACATCATGATCCCCATCGTCACGGTGATCGGGCTGGAGTTTGGTTCGGTGATCGCCTTCGCGATCGTGACCGAATCGATCTTCGCCTGGCCAGGCACCGGCAAGCTGCTCATCGATTCGATCAATCAGCTCGACCGACCCGTGATCGTCGCCTACCTGATGGTGATCGTGCTGCTGTTTATCGTGATCAATTTCGTTGTCGATATTGTCTATTCCTTCCTCGATCCGCGTGTGCGGCTGGGGCAGTCATCCGGAGCGGGGCACTGATATGGAAACCAGCGTGATTCCCATTGATGCACCGGTGAAAGAAGAAACGCCCTTTCGTCGCTTTGTGAGCGAATTCGCCGAGTCAAAGCTCGCGCTCGTTGGTCTCGCCATGCTGATTCTGGTGCTGACGATTGCCATCTTCGCGCCTTTCATATCACCGCAGAATCCATACGATCTTGGGCAGATCGATTTGATGGACAGCAAGCTGGCACCTGGCGAAAAATCCACCGCAGACAAAGCCTATTTACTCGGCACCGATGATCAGGGGCGCGACATGCTTTCGGCCATTTTTTATGGCTTGCGCATTTCACTGGGGGTCGGCGTGGCGAGTACAGTCGTCGCGGTCGTCATCGGGCTGACGTTTGGTTTGATGGCGGCTTACTTTGGTGGCTGGGTAGATACGCTGATCATGCGCGTCGTCGACATTCAACTGTCGTTCCCTGCGATTCTGCTGGCGCTGATCTTGCTCGCCGTGTTCGGGCAGGGTGTGGACAAGGTCATCATCGCGCTCATCACTGTGCAGTGGGCGTATTACGCACGAACGGTGCGGGCGTCGGCGCTGGTCGAAAAGCAGAAGGAATATGTGGAAGCCGCACGCGTGTTGTCGCTATCGAAAACACGCATCCTGTTCAAACATTTACTGCCCAATTGCCTGCCGCCGCTCATCGTCGTCGCCACGGTGCAGGTGGCGCACGCGATTTCGCTGGAAGCAACGTTGTCATTTCTGGGGCTTGGTCTGCCGATCACGGAGCCATCGCTTGGCCTGCTGATTTCAAACGGCTTCACCTACCTGATGAGTGGCAAATACTGGATCAGTTTTTATCCGGGGCTCGCTTTG
>JANNRY010000306.1:0-4361 GCA_031401935.1 Betaproteobacteria bacterium
AGAGATTGACCACCACCATGTCGATGGCGGGGATGTCATGCTTTTTCATCGCATCCATGTGATGCGCAAGATCGCGACGCGCGAGGATGCCGCCGTGCACGCGCGGGTGCAGTGTCTTCACGCGGCCATCCATCATCTCGGGGAAGCCGGTGTAGTCGCCCACCTCCACAACTTTGACACCGTTCTCGGCAAGCAATTTGGCGGTGCCGCCAGTGGAAAGAATTTTGACATTGCGGCTGGCGAGGGACTTTGCAAACTCGACCACGCCGGTCTTGTCGGACACGCTGATAAGCGCGCGCTGGATGGGGATGAGATTATTTGTCATGTTCTCGGTGACGCGCGGATTGGATCAAGTGACACTGATGACGCGGGCTTAGCTGTAGTCGCGCAACGCCCACAACCTGTCACAAGCTCATTCAATACCATGCTGTGTGAGTTTTTTTCGCAGCGTATTGCGGTTCAACCCGAGCAGTTCAGCCGCTCGCGTCTGATTGCCTTCGGCGTGGTGCAGCACCACTTCGAGCAACGGCTTTTCGACGTTGGCCACGACCATATCGTAGATGTCGGTCGCACCCTCGCCATCGAGGTCATGAAAATACTGCTTCATCATCTTCCGCACACATGCGGACAATTCACTATCTCGTTGCACATTCATTTTTCTTGTTTCCTGTTTTTATTGTTGGTGTTCTATTGTGAACCACTCCCTATGCCGCTTGCTTGCAGGCAGCCTCTTCCCCGTCGATCAAACGCGCAAAAAACTGGTCCAGCGCCGCCGTCTGCAGCGCAGAATCTTCAATCATGTTCATGTCTTGCCGAAACGCCATGCCGCCGGGCAGTGTCGCCACATACCAGGCGATGTGTTTTCTGGCGATACGCAAACCTTTTACATCACCATAGAAGGCATGTAACTCCCTCAAATGGGTGGCGGCAATGGCATGTATTTCGGCGTAGGTCGGCGCGGCAAGGTGTCTACCGGTTTCGAGGTAATGTGCAATCTCTCGAAAAATCCATGGACGGCCTTGTGCTGCCCGGCCGATCATCACCGCATCGCAGCTGGTATAGGCAAATACAAATTTTGCCTTTTCAGGCGAATCGATATCGCCGTTGGCTGTCACCGGAATACTCACGCTTTGTTTGACCGCGCGGATAGTGTCGTATTCGGCAGCACCCTCGTAAAGATCACTGCGCGTTCTGCCGTGCACAGCGAGCGCGGCGATGCCGCACTGCTCGGCGAGGCGCGCAATGATGAGCGCATTTTTATGTTCACGATCCCAGCCAGTGCGAATTTTCAACGTTACCGGAACATTGACGGCATTCACGACGGCTTCCAGGATTTGCGCCACCAATGACTCATCTTTCATCAATGCGGAACCTGCGTCGACTTTGCAGACCTTCTTGGCGGGACAGCCCATGTTGATGTCAATAATATGCGCGCCTTTATCGACGTTGTAACGTGCGGCGTCAGCCATCATCGCTGGTGCCGCACCGGCGATCTGCACCACGATGGGGCTTACTTCTCCCTCATGATCACCGCGTAGTATAGATTTGTCTGTCTCCCATAAGCGACTATTGGATGCCACCATTTCACTTACTGCCATGCCCGCACCCAAACGCTTGCAGAGTTGGCGAAATGGCCTGTCCGTCACGCCCGCCATTGGGGCGACGATCAGATTATTGGTGAGATTGATATTGCCGATTTGCAAGACAGACGCCTAACTTTGAGTGCCGCGTGTTGCTCAAACAACGGGCGCTCATTTTATAGGCAATTCATGCCGCCACAAAATGAATTTTGTATTTTCGAGAAGTATTTCTTAACTAGCTGATTTTTTGTGGAAGAGATAATCCATAACCGCCGCCGCCCGGTGTTTCGAGCACGAATACATCACCGACATTCATTTGTGTTTCGTCAGAGTAAGACAATTCTGTGCGGCTCCCATCAGCTCTCTCGATCCAGGTCTTGCCCAAGCCGCCGACCTCGCCGCCGTCCAACCCGAAATTCGGTACACTTCGATGGCCGGCAAGAATGGCGGCGGTCATCGGCTCAAGGAAACAGATTTTCCGCGTCGCACCACTGCCACCGCGCCACTTTCCTGCGCCGCCGCTACCATGACGAATCGAATGCTCCACCACCCGCACCGGATAACGCCACTCAAGAATCTCCGGATCGGTCATGCGCGAATTTGTCATGTGCGTCTGCACCGTATCGCAGCCATTAAAATCTGGTCCTGCACCTGTACCACCCGAAACAGTTTCGTAATACTGGTAGGTGTCATTGCCGAACGTAACATTGTTCATCGTGCCGGAGCTTGCCGCCATCACACCGAGCGCGCCATAGAGGGCATCGGTAATACATTGCGATGTTTCGACATTACCCGCGACGGTCGCGGCTGGCGGATGCGGATTGAGCATCGAACCTTGCGGGATGACAATGACAAGCGGTTTCAGACATCCTGCGTTTAATGGAATATCACTATCGACCAGCGTGCGGAATACATACAGCACGGCGGCGGTGACAACGGCTGACGGCGCATTGAAATTGGATTCAAGCTGTGGCGAAGTACCCGTGAAATCAATAGTCGCGCTACGTCTATCACCACCGACAGTGACACTCACTCTAATTACTGCGCCATTATCCATTTCGTAGGCAAAGCTGCCGTTCTTCAGTGTCCCGATGATGCGTCGAACGCTTTCTTCAGCGTTGTCCTGCACGTGTCGCATATAGGCTTTGACTACATCGAGCCCGAAATGCGCCACCATTTTGCCGAGCTCCTGCACACCTTTTTCGTTAGCCGCAATTTGCGCGCGCAAGTCGGCGATGTTTTGATCGGGATTGCGCGCTGGATGTTTGGCACTACTCAATCGTGCACGCATTTCTGCCTCTAGCATCACGCCATTCTCGACAAGCTTGACATTATCGAGCAGCACGCCCTCATCCTCGACTGTCCTTGAAAATGGCGGCATTGAGCCCGGTGTGATGCCACCGATATCAGCGTGATGGCCGCGCGAACCTACATAAAAAAGAATTTCGTCAGCATCAAGGGCAAACACGGGCGTCACGACCGTCACATCTGGCAAATGTGTCCCGCCGTTGTACGGGTCGTTCAACACATACACATCGCCCCGCTGCATTTTTCCCGCGTTTTTGCGCACGACCGTTTTGATGCTCTCGCCCATCGAACCCAAGTGGACCGGCATGTGCGGTGCATTGGCGATGAGATTTCCTTCGGCATCGAACAGCGCGCAACTAAAATCCAGCCGCTCCTTGATATTGACCGAATACGCGGTATTGGCCAACCGCAACCCCATCTGTTCGGCAATCGACATGAACAGGTTGTTGAACACCTCCAGCATGACCGGGTCGGCTTTGGTACCGACTGCATAGCGCACAGCGCGGGGGATCACGCGGGTAAGTAACAGATGATTGAGCACAGTAACCTCGGCCTGCCAGCCGGGCTCGACAATGGTTGTGCCGTTTTTCTCGGCGATGATCGCGGGTCCGTCGATGCGCTGCCCAAGGCACAGTTGCTCTCGCAGATAGATCGGTGTGTTGTGCGCTTTACCATCGCTTGTGACAGACACGGTCTCAATCGGGGTGGCAGATATTTCAGCGCCGAGGCCGAACGAATGTGTCGTCGGTGTATTCGTAACGCCAATCGCCTCGCAACTCACGGCTTCCACAATGAGCGCACGACCGGGCATGAGAAAGCTGAAACGCTTTTTGTACGCGGTATCGAATTCGTGCCGCATCTCCCCCTGCGTACCAAAGTTGACGATCAACGCTGAATCGGTGCCCTCGTAACGCAAATGGACGCGGCGTTTTAATTGAATTTTTACTGACACCACGCCTTGCGCTTTAACCTCAGCCGAAGCCAGCAGCCCAAGCTGAAAAAGCTCTTCGCTCAGTCTGTCGAGACTATCCTCCTTCAACGCGAGTTCGACAGCTTTCTCGCGCATGTTGACGACATCTGCGAGCCCCATGCCGTACGCCGACAGCACACCCGCCAACGGATGGATGTAGACGCTGTTCATGCCGAGTTCATCGGCGACCAGGCAGGCATGCTGGCCACCAGCGCCGCCGAAACAACTCAGCGTATATTCAGTTACGTCGTGGCCGCGTTGCACTGAAATAAATTTGACCGCGTTTGCCATATTGGCCACGGCAATGCGGATAAAGCCTTCCGCCACGCGTGCAGGCGATTGTTTTTCACCAGTCGCCGTCTCAATCTCCATGGCGAGGGCGGCAAATTTCATCCTCACGATCTCGGCGTCCAGTGCGGCATCGCCCTTCGGCCCGAACACATTGGGAAAATGATTCGGTTGAATTTTTCCGAGCATGACATTGCAATCTGTCACCGTCAGTG
>JANNRY010000307.1:0-18247 GCA_031401935.1 Betaproteobacteria bacterium
ACTCATCGGGGTTCTTTTCCAATCGCGCCAGCATCTCGCTAATCGGTATGCATTGAAATCCACTCACTTCGCCATCCTGATTTTGCGGCACGAAATTCTCAGGCAGCAGGATGTCGTGCACGAACATGATTTCATGATGCATGCCTTCTTCGACTTCCCGTTTGCAGCGCACCACACCTGCGCCATGTGCCGTGTTGGCCACCTCGGGGGCGATGCCGGCTTCTTCAAAACTTTCCTTCACCAATGTATCCATCGCCCCCATGCCGCGTGCAATGCGCCCTGCGACAAGATTGTCCAGCTTGCCGGGATCGACCGATTTGTTGTCGGCGCGTGTGCTGATCCACATGTGTGGCTCACCATTTTTTGTCGTCAGGCCGTTCAAATGCGATGCGTACATCGTCAAACCAAAATAGCGCGAGGCGGCGCGTTCGATGTGAAACAGCGGTGGCGAATAAAAGGTTTCAGCCACGGTGACAAGCTCGCCTCGCCAGCCGTTGATCACAGTTTCTGTCGCCAGCGATTCGACCACTTCGGCAATCGCAGCACTGCGATGCAGAGGCGTTTCAAAATCGCCGATCATGCCAACGCCGCGTGGCCGCACCGAAAAAACTTCAGGCCATTCGGCGAGGTGATCAGCGAAGGATCGTTTCATCCATCCCGCGAGTACGCCTTCGACAGTGAACGGCAACAACGAATCTGCCGGGTCAAACGCGCAGGCGGTTTGCACAAAAGCGTCCAGGTTTCTTTGCATGGAAATGCGCCGGTGATTTTTGACAATGGTAACGCAAAGCCATAGACTTCGCGGCGTTGCTTGGGGTGAGGGTGATTGGCGAGTACTGACAAGGTGCTTGGCAGGTACTGAGGCATTCATCCCGTGCACGTTTTTTGGCAATGGAGCGACAAATGAAGGTCATCGTGATGGGCGCTGGCATCGTGGGAACCGCGAGCGCCTGGTACCTCGCCAAGTGCGGCCATGAAGTGACGGTGATTGACCGCCAGCCGGGTGCCGGACTTGAAACCAGTTTCGCCAACGGCGCACAAATTTCTGTCTCGCAATCGGAACCGTGGGCCAATCCGTCCGCGCCGTTCAAGGTGCTGAAATGGCTCACGCAGGAAGATGCGCCGTTGCTGTTTCGCCCGAAGTTCGAATGGCACCAGCTTTCCTGGGGCATGCGCTTTATGATCGAGTGCCTGCCGTGGCGCTTTCGTCACAACATCCGCGAAATGGTGAACCTCGGTTTGTACAGCCGTCAGTCGTTGCAGGAATTGCGTGCCGAAACCGGTATCGATTACGATCACCTGACGCGTGGCATCTTGCAGTTCTACACCAGCAAAGCAGATTTTGAAGCCGGCAAATCCGCGTCAGTTCTGTTGCGCCAATACGGCATCGAGCGCGATGTGAAGACCGTGGATGAAGCGATTGCGATTGAGCCCGCATTGCATCAAATCCGCGACCGCCTCGCCGGGGCCACCTATTCGTCCACCGACGAATCGGGCGACGCCTTCAAGTTCACGCAAAACCTCGCCGCGCTGTGCGGCGCCAAAGGCGTGAAATTCAAATATGGCGCGATGGTCGAAGCCATCGAGACCGACGAAGGAAAAATCAGCGGTGTGCGTCTGCGCCATTCGACCGGGCATACCGAAACCGATACTGCCGATATTTACGTTTGTGCGATGGGCAGCTACAGCTACCTGATGCTTAAGCCCGTCGGTATCACCATCCCGGTTTATCCCGCCAAGGGTTATTCGGCCACGCTTTCCACCGAAGGCTTCGAAGGCGCGCCGATGGTGAGCCTGACCGATGAAGCGATGAAGATTGTATTTTCACGTATCGGCAATCGCATGCGCATCGCAGGCACTGCCGAGCTCGATGGTTACAGCACGCATCTCTCGCTCGTGCGCACCGAAGCCCTCGTGAAGCGCGCGCGTGAATTGTTCCCCAATGCGGCCGATTACGATCATCCGGTTTATTGGACCGGGCTGCGTCCGGCAACGCCATCCAATTGCCCGCTCATCGGGCGCACCCGCATTCCAAATTTGTTTTTGAACACCGGACACGGTACGCTTGGATGGACAGAAGGCTGCGGATCCGGGCGCGCGTTGGCTGATTTGATTTCCGGCAGAAAGCCTGATGTGGATTATCAGTTTTTGCAGTAACGAATATTTCGCCGATGATTTACCGTCTACTCCTCCCTTTCTTAAAGGGAGGCCGGAAGGGATTTTCTGTGTTCACGTTTAGATTCCGCTTCCACTTGAGCAGCCAGGAATCCCCTTCAATCCCCCTTTAGAAAAGGGGGAAGTCAAGATTTCAATATTCCAACATCGCAACTATGACGACCGTCACCCTCAAAGACATCCAAGCCGCCCAAGAAGTGCTGAAAGGCCACGTCGCCAATTCGCCTTGCTTGTATTCGCGCACGTTGTCGGAAATTACCGGCGCGGAAATTTATCTCAAGTTTGAAAACCTGCAATTTACGGCGAGCTTCAAGGAACGTGGCGCGCTTAACAAGCTGGTGTCACTCAACACCGAGCAAAAGAAGAGTGGCGTCATTGCGGCGTCGGCGGGCAATCATGCGCAGGGGGTGTCTTACCATGCGACGCGTCTCGGCATTCCCAGCACCATCGTCATGCCGAAATTTACTCCGAACGTAAAAGTGGAAATGACGCAGCGCCATGGCGCAGATGTCGTTCTCTTCGGCGAAAACTTTGACGAAGCCAAAGCGCATGCACTGCAGTTGTCTGCTGAAAGAAAGCTCACCTTTGTGCACCCTTACGACGACGAAAAAGTCATCGCCGGGCAAGGCACTATCGCACTTGAAATGCTCGCCGCGTTTCCGCAGCTCGACACGCTTTGTATTGCCATCGGTGGCGGCGGATTGATCAGTGGCATGGCGACTGCGGCGAAAGCAATCAAACCAGACATTGATGTTGTCGGCGTGGAAATGTTGCGCTTCCCATCGATGCTGGCTGCGATCAAGGGATCAACCGCCGCCTTCGGCCACTCAACGATCGCTGAAGGCATTGCCGTGAAGGAGCCCGGAATAATCACGCAGCATATCGTCCGCAAACTGGTTTCCGACATCGTGCTCGTTGATGAAGGCGATATTGAGGAGGCCATCGTGATGTTGCTGGAAATCGAGAAGACGGTGGTGGAAGGCGCAGGTGCTGCATCATTGGCGGCGTTGATGAAGCATGGCGCACGCTTTGCTGGTAAGCGTGTGGGCTTGGTGCTGTGTGGGGGTAACATCGATCCGCTGGTGTTGGCGGGTATTATTCAGCGCGGGATGGTTCGCTCTGGCAGGCTTACACGGCTGAAAGTGGAACTGCGCGATCTGCCTGGCGCACTGGCACGCATTACCAGCGTGATTGCAGATGCGAACGCCAATATTGAAGAGGTGCATCATCAGCGCGCATTTACCAATCTGCCGGTGCAGACGGCAGAAGTTGAGTTCGTGTTGAAGACGCGCAATTATGCGCATGTCGAGCAGATCGTTGCGAAGCTGGGCGAGGTTGGCTTCAAGGCGCGAGTGCAACGTAACGACGAGTGATGGCGTCAAATTGTGGCCACCCAAAGGCCGCATGCGGATTACGGTGTTTCGCGGTAGCATTAAGCATCACCTCAAAGGAGAAAACCGCATGAAAACTTCACTAATTATTGCTGCCACTGCCGCTCTCATCGCGGCGACGAACGCATCGGCGCAGGAAATGCCGGGTGGACTCTGGGAGATCAAAACGAAGATGGAAATGCCCGGCATGCCACCGGAGATGGCTGGAAAGCTCGGCAACCAGATAATCACCCATTGCGTTAAACCGGGCGAGCGAAAATGGTCCGAGCAACGCAATCCGAACGAGCGCGAACGCCAGTGCGAGCAGACGGAGATGAAGACCGAGGGCAATAAGGTCTCGTGGAAAATGAAGTGTAAAAGCGGCATGAGCGGCGAGGGTAGCGTCACCCACAACGGCAAGGATGCTTACAAGATGGATATGACGATGAACATGCAGCAAGGCAGCATGAAAATGCAATCCGAAGGAAAGCGTATCGCGGACACCTGCGAAAAGAAATGAGAACGCTTCGGTCGCCAAAATAGAAACGGGAGCCTTGGCTCCCGTTTTAATTTGTACTGATTGTGCTGGCTAATTAGCCAAAGATTGCTGCAATGCCCCATAGCGTTTTTTTAGCGCGGGAGGCAGATGGTATTCGAGCTTGGTCAGCAGTTCATCGTGCAGCGTGAGCTCCTGCTGCCACTGCGTTTGATCTATAGCCGTAATCGCTTTGAATGTCTGCTCCGAAAAATCAGCACCACTCCAATCGAGGTCGCCATAATATGGGATGTTGCCCAGCGCGGTTTGTTGCGCGGGTGCTTTGCCTTCGACCCGTTCTATGATCCATTTCAACACGCGCATGTTGTCGCCAAAGCCCGGCCAGACAAACTTGCCTTGCTCGTTTTTGCGGAACCAGTTCACGCAGTAGAGCTTTGGTGCGGCCGGGCCAACTTTGGCCCCGACGTTGACCCAGTGATCAAAATAGTCCGCCATGTTGTAGCCGCAAAAGGCAATCATGGCGAATGGGTCGCGGCGTACTACACCGACTTGTCCGGTGATCGCGGCAGTAGTTTCGGAACCGAGCGTGGCCGCCATATAGACGCCTTCGTACCAGTTGTTTGCTTCTGTCACCAGTGGCACCGTGGTGGAGCGGCGGCCACCAAAAATCATCGCCGAGATCGGCACACCGGCAGGGTCATCCCATTGCGGATCCAGCGACGGGCAACTGGTCGCCGCAACCGTGAAGCGAGAATTCGCATGTGCAGCAAGGCGACCGCAGTCCGGTGTCCATGGCTTACCCTGCCAATCAGTCAGGTGTGCAGGTGGCACTTTGGTCATGCCATCCCACCACACATCGCCTTCGGGTGTCAGCGCGACGTTGGTGAAAATGGTATTGGCCTTGACCGACTCCATGCAGTTCGGATTGGTCTCGTAAGAAGTGCCCGGTGCCACGCCGAAGAAGCCGGCTTCCGGATTGATGGCGTATAACTTTTCCGTCCCCGTTTTTTCGTCAACTACAGGTTTTATCCAGGCGATGTCGTCACCTACCGTAGTCACTTCCCAACCTTGCTGCTTGAACGATTCCGGAGGAATCAGCATCGCAAAGTTGGTCTTGCCGCAGGCTGACGGGAACGCTGCGGTCACATAATGCTTTTTGCCTTCCGGCGTTTTAACGCCGAGGATCAGCATGTGCTCAGCCAGCCAGCCTTCGGCCTTGCCCATAACAGAGGCGATACGTAGCGCGAAGCATTTCTTACCCAGCAGCGCGTTGCCGCCATAGCCCGAACCGTACGACCAGATCTCGCGTGTTTCCGGAAAGTGCACGATGTATTTGTGATCATGGTTACAAGGCCAAGGCACATCTTTTTGGCCACCAGTCAATGGTGCGCCAACCGAATGCAGCGCTGGCACGAATGAGCCATCGGGCCCCAGTACGTCGAGCACCTTGCTGCCCATGCGCGTCATGAGTTTCATGTTGACCGCGACGTACGGTGAATCAGAAAGCTCAACGCCGATGTGGGCGATATGCGAGCCCAGCGGGCCCATGCTGAACGGCACCACATACATGGTGCGACCACGCATGCAGCCATCGAACAATTTGTTGAGCGTCGCTTTCATCTCGACTGGTGCCATCCAGTTATTGGTTGGCCCAGCGTCTTCATTATTTGCGGAGCAGATGAAGGTGCGGTCCTCGACGCGCGCTACATCGGTCGGATCGGAGAGTGCCAGATAGGAATTTGGTCGCAGCTTTTCGTTGAGTTTTTTGAACGTACCGGCAGTGACCAGTTCGGCACAAAGGCGTTGATATTCTGCGTCGGAGCCATCGCACCAATAGATGCGGTCAGGCTTGGTGAGTGCGGCGATTTCTTCGACCCAGGAAAGCAATTTGCGATTGCTGGTGGGCGCATCGTTCATTTGAACGGGCTTGGCTTGCGCGTGCATGGTGATTTCTCCGGAGAAAGCGCCATTTAAATGGCTTGAAACGCGATCACTAAGGCTCGTCGCATTTTCGAAATTTGGTGGGCATGATTATCCCACATCGGGCGATGTAGAGAAACGTCAACAGCCGGTCACATTACTCTGATACCGGTTGCAGCGCTTGTTGCCCGTAGGTTTGGAATTTGTCGATGACAACACGCATTTCTGCCTCATCCAGCAGCGCAGGCTCACCGATTTGCAGCGCTTGCCAGTACATGCGCGCCAGTGTTTCAACCTCGACGGCCAGCGCCAGCGTTTTTTGCAAGGTTTCACCGCAGGCGATCATGCCGTGGTGCGACATCAGGCAGGCTTTGCGATGGTGCAGTGCAGCGATAACATGATCCGATAATTCCTGTGTGCCGAAGGTCGCGTAGGGCGCGCAGCGGATATCGCTGCCGCCCGCCACCGCAACCATATAGTGGAATGACGGAATGCTGCGATCCATACAGGCGAGCGTGGTCGCATATGGCGCGTGGGTATGGACGATGGCGTTGACGAGGTTCCCTGCGGCGTAGATATCTCGATGAAAGCGCCATTCCGAGGAGGGCAGCACAGCCCCTTCGTGTGTGCCGTCCATGTTCATTGCGACGATTTGTTCTGGTTTGGTTTCTTCGTAGGCGATGCCAGTGGGCGTAACCAGAAAGCCGCCATCAATGCGTGCGCTTACGTTGCCCGCTTTGCCCCGATTGATGCCGAGTTCATTCATACGCAGCGACGTACGGATGACCTCAATGCGAAGTGCTTTGTGCGGGATGTGATCGAGGTTCAGGAATGACATGGCATTTAACTCACTTAACTCGCTATTGCCGCAGCCAGATTTGCAGGCGCGAATACGCCACGCTCGGTAATGATGCCGGTGACCAGACGCGATGGCGTCACGTCAAATGCTGGGTTAGATACGGGTGATCTTTTATCAAGAATAAGCACTGGTGCGGCCTCTGGCGGCATTTCGGCCTGCAAGCCAGTAACAGAGCGGACTTCCATTTCAGGACGTTCCTCGATTTCAATTTCTTTCAGCGCGTCCGTTAATGTGAGATCGATGGTGGAGTTGGGCAATGCGGCGTAAAACGGGATGCCATTGTCATGTGCTGCGAGTGCTTTCAGATAGGTGCCGATTTTATTGGCGACGTCACCGTTTTTTGAAACGCGATCAGCCCCGACCAGCACCATATCGACCTTGCTATGCTGCATCAAATGGCCGCCCGCATTATCGACGATGTAAGTGTGTGGCACGCCGTGTTCGCGCAGTTCCCACGCGGTGAGCAGCCCCTGATTGCGTGGCCGCGTTTCATCAACCCATACGTGTATCGGTATGCCGGCATCAAAGGCTTTGTAGATGCAGGCGAGTGCTGTGCCCCAATCGACTGTTGCCAGCCAGCCTGCATTGCAGTGCGTGAGGATATTAACGGGGCGCTTGAGCTTTTCATGCAGTGCGCGAATGACCGAAAGACCGTGGTTGCCGATCGCTTCGTTGGTGACGACGTCATCGTCTGCGATTTGTTGGGCCTGCAACCATGCCGCGTCGGCGCGAAGATGTGGTGCAAGCAGCGCGAGCCGTTGCTGCATCGCCGCCAGTGCCCATCGCAGATTCACGGCGGTGGGGCGGGTTGCGCCGAGCGTATTGATGGCGGTGGAAAGCGCAGCATCGGAATGGTCGCGCTGCATTTCAAGCGCCACGCCAAACGCCGCCGCAACACCGATGAGCGGCGCACCGCGAACCTGCATCGACCGGATCGCATGCGCCACTTCGGGCAAATTGGTCAGTAAAAGGGTTTCGAATGCGAACGGCAAACGCGTTTGATCGATCGCGTAAACGCGATCACTGCGTTCGTCAGTCCAAATGCTGCGGGTAAGGTTGTCGTTGACTCTCATGCGCGAATTTTATGCGATTTATTGCGTGCATTTCAGTACAGACCGGACTACACGCCGAAAGGATTCGCACCGACAGGGGTTCAAGGGCCGACAACGTAAAATACGGCTCCATGAAGATCTCCGTTCTCGACCAGTCCCCGGCCGCGAAAGGCAAGAGCCAGCACCTTGCCATTCAGGAAAGCCTGGCCCTCGCGTGCCATTGCGATCAACTCGGTTATCACCGTTACTGGGTATCCGAGCATCACAACAGCGATAGCATCGTCGGCACTGCGCCTGAGGTGTTGATGGCCGCGATTGCCGCCACTACTGCGCGTATCCGCATTGGGAGTGCCGGCGTGATGCTGCCGCATTATTCGGCGCTGAAGGTCGCAGAACAGTTTCGCGTGCTGGAAGGTATCGCGCCGGGTCGCATCGATCTTGGCGTTGGTCGCGCGCCGGGCTCAGATCGCGCAACCGCCTTCGCCTTGAATCCACATCAAAACGCCGCCGAAGAATTTCCGCAGCAAGTCCTCGATCTGCAATCTTGGGTATCCGGTACGCCGCTGCCTGAGGGACACGCGTTTAGACAAATCAAAGCACATCCGCTGGGGCCGACCAGTCCCGAATTATGGATACTCGGTAGCTCAGATTACGGCGCGCAATTGGCGGCGTATCTTGGCTTGCCTTATGCCTACGCCTACTTCTTTACCGAAGGCCGTGGCACCGAGCAAGCGCTCGAACTCTATCGCCGCCTCTACCGTCCCAGTGAGCGCTACCCGCTTCCCCACGCGACCATCTGTGTCTGGGCGCTGGCCGCAGAAACGGAAGCCGACGCGAGGCACCTGCTGAAGACGCGTGAGCACTGGCGAGTAGGGTTCGAAAAGGGGCTGCGCACGCCATTGGTGTCGCCCGAGGACGCAGATGCGGATTACGCGTTTTATACGGAGACCGAGCGCGCAACCATTGAATTGCTGCGCGGCAAAGCTATTGTTGGCACCGCACCGCAAGTGGCGGCACGACTGCGCGAACTGGCGACCAAATTCTTGCTGGATGAAATCGTGATCAATACCTGGACGCACGATCCGTTCGCACGCCAGCGCTCGTACACGCTGTTGGCTGCTGAACTGGGTTTGTCACGCGCAAGCTGATCGTCTTTGCGGCGAACTGGTGCCGACAAAGCGTCAAGGCTATTCGGTAGCCATCGCGTACTTTGATATAGGCAGCAGGCCTGCCGCCTCGCGAAGTTTTTCGACGTCGATGACTTCCACCACGATGCCGTCAACCCTGATCAGTCCCGCAACGATTAAATCGCGCAGCGTGCGCGAGAAATGTTCCTGTGTCATATGCAAATGCGAAGCGATCAGTCCTTTGCGTATTGGCAGCGCCACGCGCTGGTTGTTTCCTTCGCAGTCTATCGTCAGTTGCTCAATAATAAAGCGTGCCACCCGGCCCGAAGCCTTTAAAGACAACACATTTTCAAGATCGCTCGTCTGCCGGTAGAGCTGCTCGCTCAACGTAGAGATAATTCGCAGTGCGAGTTCACTGTCACGCCCAAGTTCGGCGATTAATGTAAGGCGACCAACGTGCAATAGCTTGCAATCGGTCACCGCGATTGCGGTGACCAGATGCATGCGGTTGGTCAACATCGCGGCTTCGCCAAAACTGTCACCTTCCTGCTTGAAGCCGACCACATGTTCGGTACCGCTGGATGTTTCGAGGGAAAGTTTTAGTTGACCAAAAGCCACAACGTGAACACCGGTCGCACTGCCACCACGACCGAAGACGACTTCGCCTCGCTTGAATTGCGACTCAGACGATCCCGCCGCCAGGCGTGACAGTGTTTCCGCGCCTAGCGCGCCGAAAGTCGTTGCCCTTGAGAGCGTGGTGACATGCTGTTGCAGACGCGGTTCCATGATGCCTTCCGTGTTGGTTTGCTGATAAGTACATATTGCGCGTACGCACCTTGCACTATTTGATCCTTATCAAACGCGACGCCGGATTTCGAGCCAATAGACCGCTGCAAGGAGCGTAACTGCAGGTGATTTGATGTGTATCAAAGAACAAGCTGGACAGAACACGTAGCTTGTCGTCGGGAGCCGCTGACTTGGAATCCGCAAAGCGAGCATTTGATCAGAGAGGCACAGACTTGAACTGGACCAAGTTCAGACAAATACTGTCTGTGTGCGGAAACGTACAGAGTGCCCGCCCGACCAGGAGCACAATCCGAATTCACTGTTAGCAAAATGGAGTAACGCATCATGCTGCGCATTTTTGTTGTTGCCATCACGACTAGCCTGCTTTTTGCCGCCAGCGCCGGAGCCCAAGCGGTCGATGCTGCCGCTGCGGAAGCGCTCGCAAAGAAGAACAAGTGCGGCACTTGTCATAACCTTGACAAGAAAAAAGAAGGTCCCGCCTACAAGGAAATGGCTGCGAAGTACCGTGGCAAACCTGACGCGACGCAGAAACTGTTTATACACCTGACAACGAGCCCGAAGGTCAAGGTAGACGGCAAGGAAGAAACACACGAACCCATCAAGAGCAAGGACGATGCCGAGGTCAGGAACCTTGTTGCGTGGATTCTCTCGCGGTAGCACGTTGAATCGTTTGTAACGTCACTGTCATTTTTTTGCCGTGTCTTCGCCGCACGATTTGTGCATGCGTCATATCACACACCATGTCATGCGACGACACGCCCAGTCGGTCAGCAGATGACGGCTGCGTTCACGCTGCACGAAAGCGAAAGCAAGCTAATTTTTGTTGCGTTCGTTTGATGTGTATCAAAGAACGGCCTTGGTGAGGTGCGTAGATTGTGATGACGTGAATGGGGATCATAAATCTCTTGCTGTGTGTCCCAGCGAACAGAGTTGCACTATTTGTCGGGACACAATCGCTCTTCCCACGGAACCAGACCGGACAATTTTATGAATGCACGCCTGCTTACTCTCGCTGCCTCGATATATTTGTTTGCCGGATCTGTGACGGACGCACAGGCCGTCGATGCCGCCGCCGCGGAGTCGCTGGTGAAAACGAGCAAGTGCACCACTTGTCATAGCGTAGACAAAAAGAAAGACGGTCCGTCTTACAAGGAAACGGCAGCTAAATACAAAGGCAAGCCGGACGCAGAGCAAACACTCTTCAAGCACCTGACCAGTAATCCCAAGGTCAAGGTTGATGGCAAGGAAGAGACGCATGAATCGCCCAAGACTAAGAGTGAAGCGGAAATCAAGAACCTTGTCGCCTGGATTTTGGCTCGCTAGCGAGAATCAGACAGATAGCCACGAGATGCTGCGATGCTAAAGAAATTCTGGGCGGCATTCAAGGAAAAATACCCGTCGAGGCTCAAGGCGTCTCTTGTGCTTGGCGGTAGTCTGTTCGGTTTGGTGATCGTTGCAGGCTTGCTGATGACGGCGGGCGCAGCCGGGCTGGCTTGGACCAATACCGAGCAATTCTGTATCGGCTGCCACGAGATGCGCGACAACGTCTACGCCGAGTTCAAGGGCACTATTCACGATACCAATCGTACGGGCGTGCGGGCAATTTGTTCGGATTGCCACGTTCCCCGTCCCCCAGTCGATCTCATCAAACGCAAGATTGCCGCCAGCATGGAAGTCTGGGGTCATCTGACAGGCGTGATCGATACCAAGGAAAAATTCGAGGCACACCGTGCCGAGCTTGCGCAAAAAGTCTGGCGGCGCATGAAGAAAACGGATTCGCTGGAATGCCGCAACTGCCACCACGCTGAAAAGATGAACTCCGAATTGCAATCCGAAAAGGCCCGCGCGCGGCATTCGACTGCGAAGGCAAATGGAAAAACCTGTATCGATTGTCACTTTGGTATTGCCCACAAGGAACCGTCCGGGCCGGGGCCGACGGAGATGAAGCTGGATTAGTTAGTCGCATTTCCATGATGCAAGTGGTTTTTTAGGTTTTCCAGAAAAGGGCTGGCAATGAAAACGATCAGAGCCGTTTCGTACTTGTTTCGATTGACCATGGCGCTGTCTGTAGCTGCCTTGCTCAATCTGCCATCCGCTGGCGCAGCAGAGCCAGTGCTAAAGCCCGCAGCTTCCGTGAAGGACATCGTTCTAAACGGCGACGCGAAGTGCACCAAGTGCCACGATGAAGGTGATGCGTTCCCGGTGCTGGCGATCGGCAAGACCCGCCACGGCACCAAAGCCGATAGCCGCACGCCCTCATGCGTGAGTTGTCATGGAGAAAGCGACAGGCACGTCAACAAGCCCGAAGGTGTCAAGGACCGGCCGAAGCCAGACGTACTATTCAGCGGCAAGAGCAAGTCGGAGGCATCAGCGCAGAGCGGCACATGTTTGTCGTGTCACACCAAGGACGCGCAGCGTTCGCATTGGGCCGGAAGTACCCACGATAGTCGTGACGTTTCGTGCACGGCATGCCACCAGGTTCACGTTTCACACGACAAGGTGCGCGACAAGCGCACGCAGCCCGAAGTGTGTTTCGCCTGCCACAAGAAACAGCGTGCCGAGGTTAGCCGCCCATCGCACCACCCGGTGCTCGAGGGTAAGGTCGCCTGCTCGGACTGCCACAATGCGCACGGCTCGGTGGGGCCTAAACTGATGAAGCGTGACAGCGTTGTCGAGACCTGCTATCAGTGCCATGCAGAGAAGCGCGGGCCGTTCGTCCACAACCACGAACCAGTCAGCGAGGACTGCTCAAACTGCCACAATCCACACGGCACGGTCGTGGAAAGCATGTTGAAAGTACGCGCGCCGTTCCTGTGTCATCAGTGCCACACGCCGCATGGGGGCTTTATTCCGCAAGTGGTCGGCGGCCAAGTGCCGGGACTCCGACCAACTACACCAAACGGGCTTGGCAAGGGCACTACCAACGCCACTCAGGGTCGTTCCTGTCTGAACTGTCATACCGAAGTTCACGGCAGTAACAATCCGAGTGCGACCAACCCCACGCCGCAGTTCATGTTGCGCTGACCCGGGACATTGATAATGAAAACGTCCAGACACTTTCACGGTACACGCCAGACGATCCTCGCCTTGGCGGTCATTGCGTCCATTGGCCAGGTGCAGGCGCAGGCGACAGACGAAGCAAAACTGCTCACCGAGCCGGAAAGTTCGGTCCGGGCTGGTGTGGCGGGCGTCAGTGGAGACAGCAACGATCGCGCGCAATTCGGCATGTTTAACGGCATGCGCAAGGAAAGCGGCTATCTGCTGCTTGATCTCGACTATATTACCCGCGACAACTCCACCGGAACCTGGGCCACAATGCAAGGGCGCAACCTTGGACTGGACAGCCGCGAATTTCGCGCCGGCATGCAACGTCAGGGGGACTGGAAGGTTTTGGGTGAATACAGCGAAATATCCCGTCGCAGTCCCTTCACCGTCAACACCGGCATGCTCAACGCAGGCTCCACCCGGCCGACCGTCGTGGCTATTGCCGTGCCAGGCTCCGGAAGTGACCTCGATTTCAAGCTGCAACGGAAGGCTGCTTCCGGCAGCGTGGAAAAGTGGTTGTTGCCCAGCCTGAAATTCGAGGCAAGTTTCAAGAACGAAGACAAGGATGGCATCAGGCACTGGGGGCGCGGATACGACTGCGCAGCCTATGTATGCGGGAGTTCGACCACCGCGGCTCTGAATCAGGCCAACTTCCTCAAGAATGCGATCCTGATGATTCCGGAGCCGATCAATTCAACGATCCGGCAGTTCGATGTCAAACTGAATTTTCACGACGACAAACTGAATCTTTCAGCGGCCTATTACGGCTCGATCTACACCAATAGTCATGGCAATATTAGTCCAGTAGTCCCCAACAGGCTCTACGGTGGCAATGGCACGTTGGTGGGAGCCATGTATCCCGCGGTTGGCAACAATATCATCGCCGGTGGTGGCACGAGCCTGCAAGACGTTTTGCAATCGGCAATGGCATTACAGCCTGACAATCAGGCACATCAGTTTTCAATTGCCGGCAACTACGCCTTTACGTCTTCGACTAGGGCCACGTTCAAGTATGCCTATACGCGTGCCACGCAGAACGAGGATTACATCGGCATGGGAATGGGAGGTAGCGCCCCTGGCGCCAACAACCTAGGGGGCCGTGTGGACACTTTGGCAGCACAACTTGGCCTGACATCCAGGCCGATCAAGGACCTATCACTGCTCGCAAACGTGAGTTATGCAAGGAAGGAAGACAGAACGCCAAACGCACTTTACAACGTGGAGGCCAAGGCAATTTTTCCGGCGACCACGCCGCCGAGCTTTACCAACGTCAACCAGATCGGCGTTCCCGGTGCAGTGTGGAACAATAATCATGTGTCCAATACGAATCTGTACGGCAAGCTGGAAGCAAGCTATCGGCTGCCGGACAGCTATCGGCTGACCGTCGGGACGGATTACCATTTGCGCGAACGTCTGGTTCCAGAATCGCGTGTCGAGGAAGCGCTGGGCGGCCTCGGACCGTTGCGCGAGAAGAATACCGAGTTGGGCTATCGAATCGATTTGCGTCGCAGCATGTCCGAAACGCTCAATGGCAGCATCGGCTTTTCCAGTAGCAAGCGCACCGGCTCTGACTGGGCCAATTTGAGTACGCTCAATCCCGGCTCGCCGACACTCAACACCGCGGCCAACACCTTTCTGATCAACACCTATTGTGGCGGGCGCGAATGCTACGGCCAGGTATTGTCGGCGGCCTCAATCCTGCAGTTGAACGCGAATACACCGTTCCCGATGTCGATGGCGGATGTGGAGCGCGACAAATGGAAAGTGACTCTGGACTGGAACCCAATTGAACGGCTCAGCCTGCAACTGATGGCTGAGGATGGCAAGGACAAGAACGTCATGCCGTTTGATCCGGTCGCCGGGGGCAAGGGCTGGCGCGATAGCAAGGTCTCGTTCTACGGTATCGATGCGTCGTATGCGATATCGGATACCTGGAAGCTGACCGGCTACGCCTCGCAGGGCGAACATACGACGCATATCAACCACAGCACCGGCTATATCGCAGACCTTAACAATCGGAGCGAAGCGTTTGGCGTGGCGCTAAGCGGCCAGGCGAGTCCGTTGCTGCAGGTTGGCGCGAGTTTCACCTACGTCAACGATGTAAACAAGTATGGTGTTGCCGCTGCCACCGGCACTGCAGGTGATCGGCTGACCGGGTTAACCGTCACGCAACCTAACGCGAACAATCTTGCGCAGGCAGCAGTAGGCTTGCCGGATGTCGTTTTTCGCAAGTCCATCGTAAGTCTCTACGGTCAATACACCCTGAACAAGAAATCGGACCTCCGGCTTGATATCGCGCATCAAAAAGCCAAGTACAACGACTGGGTATGGGGAACTGACGGCGCGCCTTTCGTGTACGCCGACAACACAACGGTCAAACAACAGGTGAACCAGAGTGTGACCTTTGTTGGTGTGACCTACGTCCATCGATTCTAGGGTGCCTGATTGCCGAACGCCCGATCTGCTGTCCATTAACTCCCGAGAGAGGAACTCATGTCCGCAGCTGAACCAACACTCGCGGCAATGCCGAGTCCTGCGGTCCGGTATTTTCTGGCTACGCGGCCCCCGTTTCTCGGCGTAACGCTGTTTTCCTGCCTAATCGGCCTTGCGACGTCGGTGTTAGATGGCGTCGGCATTTCACCAATCACAGCAATCGTCACCATCGTTTTTGCGCTGATGGCCCATGCCGGAATCAATGTGCTCAACGATTACTACGACGCGCTCAACGGCACCGATGCCAATAACACCGAGCGTATTTTTCCATTCACGGGTGGTAGTCGCTTTATCCAGAACGGTGTGTTGTCCTTGCGCGAAACGGCGGTGTTCGGCAGCGTGCTGATCGCGGTAGTCATCGTGGCCGGTGTGTGGCTGACAACTGTCTCGGCGCCGCGCCTGTTGTGGATTGGTGTTGCGGGACTGGCAATTGGCTGGGCGTATTCGGCGCCCCCACTCAAACTAAACAGCCGCGGCATGGGTGAAGTCAGCGTATGGGCGGGTTTTGCGCTCATTGCCGTGGGCGCGGATTTCGTGCAGCGCGGCAGTTTCTCGATGCTGCCGCTGATTGCTGTCGCCGCGTACGCGTTACTCGTGACTAACATTCTTTATATCAACCAATTCCCTGACCGTAAAGCAGATGAAGCGGCGGGCAAGCATCACTGGGTGGTACGGTTGGGCGCGGCGCGCGCGCGCTGGGGCTATGCTGGCATCGCTGTCGTGGCATACGGCTGGCTAGTGGTCGCGGTGGCCACCGGATTCCTGCCGTGGCTCGCGTTGATCGCACTGCTGCCAGCGATTATGTCGTGGCGTGCAGGACGTGATCTTCTGCAATATGCCGAAAGGCCTGCGCGATTGAGCTCAGCGATACAACTCACCATCGGTGCTGCATCGCTGCACGGCATCCTGCTCTCGGTTTCGCTGGTCGCGGCGCGCTTTTTTGGCTGATCGTGCACCGTGCATGAAATTTCCACGTAACGGAGTCAGTCAGTGATCGAGGACGCATGGGTAAAGGAATTATTTCGCAGCATAGACGCTAAAGACACGCGGCGACTTCTTACCTTCCTGAGTGACGACGCGAGTTTTCGTTTCGGCAACGCACCGCCGACGCGCGGCATTGTTGCCATCTCGGAACTGCTCGATGGCTTCTTCGCCAGCATTCAGGCGCTGCGCCACGAGATCATCAATACTTGGGCCGTCGCAGATCATGTTCTGTGTCAGGGAAAGGTCACGTACACTCGTCACGACGGCTCAACGCTTTCGGTCCCGTTTTTCAATGTGTTCGTCATGCGCGGCGAGCGCGTTACGGAATACCTGATTTACGTCGATGCATCCCAGCTCTACGTTAGCCAACCCTGAGTTAAGCTGATCGGTAAACCTACGCGGCTGAGTTGTCCGGTTGGATCGAGCGATGGCGCGGCTTCCAGCGCGAGAAAGTCCGGAACGGCGCTCCAATGCTCGTTGTGCAACTCGCGAAACTCCTGCGCGTGCCTGGCGAAATCACCGCCGCCGCTGGGCCGCGCGCCGCTTCGTGTAAAATGTCAATTTCCAATCCGGGGTTTCCCGACCCCAGCAGCTGGAGGTCAACAAAATGACCAAGTATATTTTCGTTACCGGTGGCGTGGTTTCTTCCCTTGGCAAAGGGATTGCTGCTGCCTCTCTCGCCGCCATTCTTGAATCGCGCGGTATCAAAGTCTCGATGATGAAGCTGGATCCGTATATCAACGTGGATCCCGGCACCATGTCGCCATTTCAGCATGGCGAGGTGTTCGTCACCGACGATGGCGCGGAGACTGATCTCGATCTCGGTCATTACGAGCGCTTCATCTCGATGAAGATGAAGAAATCGAACAACTTCACCACTGGCCAGATTTACGAGCGCGTCATCAATAAAGAGCGGCGAGGCGATTATCTGGGCGGCACCGTGCAGGTGATTCCGCATATCACTGATGAAATCAAATCCTCGATTCGTGCGGGCACCGTTGATGCAGAAGTCGGCATTATCGAAATCGGCGGCACGGTGGGCGACATTGAGTCGCTACCGTTCCTGGAAGCGATTCGTCAAATGGGTATTGAGCAGGGCCGCGACAATGCCTGCTATATCCACTTAACACTCGTGCCATATCTACCTACGGTGGGTGAGATCAAAACCAAACCTACCCAGCACAGCGTTAAAGAGTTGCGCGAAATCGGTATCCAGCCGGATGTGGTGATGTGTCGCAGCGACAGGCCGATCCCGGATGATGATCGCCGCAAAATCGCCTTGTTCACCAACGTTGATATGGGTTCGGTTATTTCCTGCTACGACGCCAGCTCAATCTACAAGATTCCCAAGATGCTGCACAAGCAGGGTCTCGACGAAATCGTTTGCCGCAAACTGCATCTCACCCCGAAGCCCGCCGATCTCACGATGTGGGACAACATCGTCGATGCGCTTGAGCATCCCGAGCATCAGATCGAATTGGCGATAGTCGGCAAGTATGTTGACCTGACGGACTCTTATAAATCGCTTTCCGAGGCGTTGATCCATGCTGGCATTCACACCCGCACCAAGGTCAATATCCATTACATGGATTCAGAACAGATGGAAAAGGATGGCGTGGCCGCACTAGCCAACATGGATGCCATTCTCGTTCCTGGCGGTTTCGGCAAGCGCGGTACCGAGGGCAAAATCGCAGCGGTTAAATTCGCACGCGAAAATAAAATTCCTTATCTCGGTATTTGTTTGGGCATGCAGATCGCGACGATTGAATTTGCGCGCAATGTGGTTGGGCTCGCCAATGCCAATTCCACCGAGTTCAACGCCGATACGCCGCACCCGGTGGTAGCGCTCATTACAGAATGGCAGAACCACGATGGCGTGGTCGAAAAACGCGATGCCAGTTCCAATCTCGGCGGCACCA
>JANNRY010000308.1:0-15932 GCA_031401935.1 Betaproteobacteria bacterium
GGCACAGCAGTTTGCCAAACAGCAGGCCACCTGGGATCGCCATAAAGCTTGCCGCGATCAGGTATTCCATCTTCACACCCAGCCCCGCGTAGCCCGCGAGCGCCGCACCGGCAACGCTGGCCATGCCGCTGGTCATGATGACAAAAATCTCCGGGCCTTTGAGCTTGCTGATAAAGGGCTTCACCGCCGCACCCATTTCATTTTGTCCCAGGAAAATGGTGGTCACAGCACAAAAGGATTCGATTTTGGATACGCCCAGCAGCTTTTGGAAAACAGTGCCGAGAATATTGATAATCCAGCGCATCACACCAAGGTAATACAGCACTGCGATCAGCGTCGTCACATAAATGATGCTCGGCAATACGCGGAACGCAAACACAAAGCCCCCGCCGCCAAACAGCTCGAACATCTTCGGCGAAACCAGCCCCCCAAACAGAAACTCGGTGCCCTTGAAGCCATATTCAAGGACATGCGTGACACCGCTGGCGATCGTAGTGAGCGCGTCTTTGCCGAAAGGAATAAAAAGGACAAACGCGCCAATGGCCATTTGCACGGCAAGTGCCGCGAGCACCGTGCGCCAGCGAATGCTTTTGCGATTCATCGAGAGCAAGACACCGATGCCAATCAGCAACGCAACACCAATAAAACTACGCATGACTTCGGACATGATGATCGCTCCCCGTTCTAGTTTGCCAAATGTTACAGGAGAGGCTTCGCTGACAATAAAAGGTCAAACTCTAGTATTGACGGGGTGTTCGGAGCATTTTTGGCCCGTAGGTAGCGCCAGTGCTAGAGTTTAATCATTTATGCAGGCGGCGTTTCAACGGCTGGCACCGCCACTGCGAAGCTGGTCTGCGCTCTACCCCAACCCTGATCAAGCTGTGACTCGCCGAATGGGTCGGCCCGTCCCGCTTGATGCGACAGGCATGCAGAGCGTGAATTAACGTTCTGTTGCAAAGCGCATAACAAATACCTACGATTGGCGTTGACCTCATCGCGAAACGTACTCACACGCATTGAGCTGAGATCAGCGAATCGACATAAACGGAGAGGTCCCATGGTATCGGTGTCAATCAAGCACATCAGGCGACGCATGAACTACGTTGCAAGCATCGCACTGCTGGCGCTGTTTCTGCTGAGCATATTTCCAGCCTAGGCCCAGTGGGCTCAGCTCTCTGCACCGGGACAAGCAACGCGACACGTCGCGAGCGAGCCGACTGTCCTTGCCATCGCCAAGAACACGAGGTTGCTAGCTGTTGGACACGACCAGAGCAAATCAGTTGCTTTCTATCACCCCGATACTGCTGGTTTGCTCGGCACCACCAGCCTGCCGAAGGAACCTGTTGCTATCGTGTTGACTGACGACGGCACAAAAGCGTATGCGCTGTATGAGTCCAGCGGCATCAAGATTGCCGTGATCAATACTGCTAATCATGTGATCAGCGCAACTTGGGCCACCACGGGTAAGCCCGTTGGCATGGTGTTGAACGGCACAGAGCTATTGGTGGCCGATAGCAACAATAACCGTCTGGTTGGCATCCACACCACGACCGGCGCCGTCACGCGAACAAAGACGCTCAGCAAAGAGCCACAAATGGTTGGCATTGCCACCGATTCAACGCTGATTATGGTTGGCGTAAAAAATGG
The DNA here is from genome assembly GCA_031401935.1 of Betaproteobacteria bacterium. Lineage (GTDB taxonomy): Bacteria > Pseudomonadota > Gammaproteobacteria > Burkholderiales > Usitatibacteraceae > UKL13-2. Next base: position 1,648 of record JANNRY010000308.1, read on the forward strand.
CGAATTGCAAATACTCAATGCCAGTACGCTGGCCGTCACACGAAATGTAGCGATTGGCGACGATATTCGCTCACTAGCTTGGTGGAATGGCGCGGGTAGTGGCAATGGCCGTGTACTCGCCGTCGGTAAAAGCCAGAACGCCTTGAATCTGGTTGATCCCGCCAACGGTGTCGTTACGCGCGTCGCATTGGGAGGTGACCCAAACACGACCGGCGTTGAACAGCACATTAACTGGGCCTACATAGGTGAGAAAGATGACCAAATCATTTCACTCGTTGACCTCATCGACCGAGCCCTCGCCGGATACTTCACCATCCCGGGCGAGATAGGATCGATATTATTTGACCAGCAAGCTGCTGTTCTTTTTGTATCACTCACCAAGGACGACAAACTTTTAAAGCTCGATCCGAATCAGGCGAGCTTGATCAGTAAAGTCGGCATCGCAAAAACACTTAAAGACGTTGCCGTCAACAGCGTAACCAGCGAAGCCGTCGCCATCAGCAGCAAAGACGCAGACTTCGCGCGCATCAATTTATCCAACCACGCGGTTCAAACACTGGTGCTGCCAGTCAAAGCCGACAAAGTTGTCGTGGATTCTGGCTTGAATATCGCCATTGTCGGTGCCACGAACGACAAGCTCTCATTCGTCAATCTCGCGACCAACCCCGCAAGTCTTTATCCGCAGCAAGTTGACCTCGACGGCAATATCAAAGACATGGCGGTTGACCCGACCCGCAGTATTACGGTGGCTGTGGTAAGTGACAAACAACGAATTCGCGTAATCAACAATATCACCCGAACAGAAATTGCACAGGTGCAAACGTCAGACAAATATGTGGCTGTGGCAATTCACCCCGGCAAGGGCATTGCGTACCTTGCGACAGACAACAAAAAGCTATCGCTGTTTAATCTCACGACCAGAACCGTCGCCCAAACCATAGCCCTGAGCTTCGACGTAGAAGGCATTGCAGTTGACCCTACCCTCAACCGGGCAGTGCTCACCACCAAAGACCAAGACAAGGCATGGATCCTCAATCTGGACACCCTACAGATGGTCACCAGCCTCACGATGGCAGAAAATCCGGGCGCAGTTGCGATCCAAACCGACACGCACATCGCAGTGGTCGCGAGCAAGGACGACGATTCGCTTTCGCTGATTGATCTCAATACCAATACGGCCACGCTCAATTTCAATCAAATTGACAAACCCACTGGCCTCGCCATCAGCAATCGCTTTAATAAAGTGCTCGTCGTGAGTTCGGATAAGGATGATTTGGCAATCGTGCAATTGGCCAATCCGCAAGCAAGCCTCAGTGCGATCTCGCCCACGCAAGTGGCGGCCGGTGCGAGCGCTACCGTATTGACTGTGAACGGTGCACATTTCATCGATGGCGCTGTTGCTTATTTCGGTGCGACGGCGTTGGCGACGACATGGGTTTCATCCAGCACATTGACGGCCATCATTCCAGCCGCGCTGCTCACTACTGCGGTAAGCAATAATATTCGGGTACAAAATCCTGCACCGGCTGGCGGCAGCTCGGCGTCAATCGTGTTCACCATTGGCACCGCTGCCCTGCCAAGCGCGCCAGCTATTGGCGTCGCCACTGCGGGCAATGGTCAGGCCTCAATCACCTTTACCGCGTCAGCCAGCAATGGAGGGTCTGCGATTACTACGTACATCGCCACGTCCACGCCTGGCAACATCACAGGCGCGTGCAGTGCGCCTTGCACGAGCATCACGATCATTGGCCTGAGCAACGGCACCGCGTATACATTTGTCGTCCATGCCACCAATGCCAGCGGAATGGGTGCTGCATCGGCTGCATCCAATATCGTTACACCAGCGACGGTGCCGGGTGCGCCAACGATTGGCTTGGCTACTGCTGGGAATGGCCATGCCACCGTCGCGTTTACCGCACCCGCGAGCAATGGTGGCAGTTTTATTACCAGCTATACGGCTACCTCTTCACCGGGCAACCTCACCGGTAGCTGCAGTGCACCTTGCACCTCGATCATCGTGAATGGTCTTGCCAGTGGCACGGCGTACACATTCACCGTCAAGGCGACCAATGCAATAGGCGTCGGTTCCTCATCTGCCGCATCCAACAGCATCACGCTCACTGGCAGCACGCCAGTGCTCGATAGCGTCATGCCATCGACAGCCATGGCCGACAACACCGCCAAGACCTTTACGCTCACAGGAAGCAATTTCATTTCACCTATGTCCGTCGTCGTGGGCACAGACACATTCGCAGCAACTTCCTCGACACTTACCTCAGCGCAACTTACGCTCCCCGCATCTCTATTTTCTGCAGTCGGCAACCTTAGCCTAGCCGTGAAGACCGCTGCCGGTACGTCTGGCACCAAAACTATTTCTGTCACTCCGCCTGCGCCAATAATCATTTCCAATGCACCGACCACGCTTTCCGCGAACAGCCAGTTTCAGGCACTTACGTTAATTGGGACTAATTTTATTGCACCAGTCAAAGTCCGTTTCGATGGCACCTTGATTACCGTCAACCCGACAAGCGCAACGCAGCTCACTGTTTTCATATTCGGTACTATGCTGACAACCGTGAAAACGGTAGCGGTCTCGGTGAATGCAGAAGGCGGAGAGTCCAATGTACTTACCGTTAATATCGTGGCGCCAGGCCCCAATGAATTGCCTGAGGTGCGAATCTTCCAACCTTATGGAAATTTCTATACGGGCGGCGAGCCGATCACGTTCTCTGCCGCCGCATACGATGCGGATGGTTTCGTACAAAAGATAGAGCTTGTGGAGAACAACACAGTTCTTATGACCGAGTACTCTTCAAACTTTGGTACGGAACGATTGTTTTCCGGTGGCCAGCATACGGTGATTGGGCGAGCGACAGACAATCGCGGCGGTATTGGCGAGGCCAGCGTGTCTTTTTACGTGACCGCTGACCCTAACTCGCCTTTCATCACCGCATGGAGCGGTATGACTAATGCGCTACAGTCGGGTAACGTCGATGCGGCTGTTAGCTTCCTCACTGCGCGCGCCGCCGAGCGTTATCGACCGATCTTTCAGGCGCTGCTCCCAAATATGGCCACCATTATTAGTGGTTGGTCTAGTCTCGAACTTGTCGGTGCCACACAAGATTTTGGCGAATACGTGATCTCTACACCGACTGCCACGGGCCGGTCGCTCTTTTTCGTTTACTTCGTTAAAGATGCCAACGGCAATATTTTGATCGACTCGATGTGATGCCGTGAAAACAATATTTCCCCAACTACGTCAACTTGCAATGTCCCGCTCATGCGTTACCGTTGTGATCTCGACGGCAATGTTATTCGGGTTCGTAACCAGCGCCGCCGCGCTATGGCCAGCCGGTATATATCGTTTCGATGCGATCAGTGGCACCGTTCTTGATAAGGAAACGCGGAAACCCATTGAAGGGGTCGTCGTGGTGGGACATTGGGGGCTGAGACAAAATCACGGCTTCGAGGGTTCCTCGTACACCGGCCCATTGTTGGTAAAGGAGGCAATCACCGACAAGGATGGCAAGTTCTTGCTTACGCCGACGATTACAACAGATATTCATAAGAGCGGGCATTTCGTCGCGGAGCTCTACCCGGAGATCGCTTTTTTTAAAGGTGGATACGATTTTACCGTCTATAAACACAGTGGAAAATATCCGCGCAACGGTGTGCGGGAGCCATTTGATTCGCTTAAAGCAGACGAGTATTTAATGCCGAAGTGGTTATCGGATAGTAGGGCTCAAATCGAAAAGTTAAAGCACACGTTCTTGGCGCTTACGTTGACGAATACTTCCGGCGTTTGCTCCGACTTCGAAACAGTTACGCCGCGCTTGTTGACTGCGCTGCGTTCGGAACGTGATCGCCTCGTCAAGTTCGACGAAGAACTTGCGGGGTACTTTTCGTTCGGTTCCAGCTTGAAATCGATGGAAAGCTGCATCAGCAATTTGCGCAACGAAAAAAAACCATGAATACGAGATCGATACTTCAAAGTTCAATTGTCGCAATAGCCGTAGTTTGGTCTCATTCGTCTGATGCGTACGAACCTGAAACGCACGCTGCTATTACGCGGTCAGCTGCACAATTTTCCCTGATCGGCGATGGTACTAAGCTGGCGCGTAGCGCTCTCCCGGATTTTGACGGAAAGGCACTCGCGTTGAGCACAATTAAGTATGGAGACTCCGAAAGCGGGAGTCGCGACATTTTGTCACTATTTGAATTCGGTTCTCAATGGGAAGACAAGCGATCCATCCTCAATGGGCCCCGCCACTTTTACAACCCGCTTACCGGCGCGGGTTTGAAGGTTCCGATAGCGACATTCATGCCTTCGCCCGACTGGATTCTCGGCGACAACGGCGATCCGGGGCACGACTTCACCTGGAAGAAGGCGAGAAGCGATTTTCTTAAGGCATCCATCGATCCCGATAAAGCCGTGCGCATGTTGAGTTGGGGGCTGACGTTTCAAAAGCTAGGTCATGTCATTCACCACATTCAAGATATGGCGCAACCACAGCATGCGCGAAACGATGCGCATTGCGACTCGATCGTCTGCCTGGTATTGGGTGCCTACACACCAAGTAATTACGAAAAATGGACGCTAGATAACAGAGACTTGGCGGCCACTTTCATCCACAACTCCTACCCGACCGTCTATCCGTCACCATCGAAAGCGATCAACTCGACACGCGACTTCTGGTCTGGTTCTGGTCGCGGCATGGCCGATTTCTCCAACGCGAACTTCGTCAGCGCTGGCACCAACTTCATCGGAAACTCGGACTCGGTAGGCCGACATCCGAATTTCCCAAAACCATTTGCAAGCCGCTTCAACCGGCAGACCATGGCGGACCTACAGAATGATCCTGCTTCGGGCCCGATGACACCCATTTCCCGCGTCTGCGGCGGCAACCTGTCTACCTGCACGATCGACTTTGCCGAGGTGGATATAGTCGATCCCTTGAATCCTGCAATGGGCGGCACCAATAAGCGGGCATCTTCGTATTCGATATTTGACCAGAATCTAAAACAAACGACTGCCGTTATCGCGACCGACCCGGTCAACACATCGCAGTGGATCACCAATCGCGTCTTTGCCCTAAACCGCTACAACTTTGTTGAGGGCTACAAGTTCCTGCTAAACCGCGCAGTGGCTTACTCAGCTGGGATGATCAATTTTTTCTTTCGTGGCGAGCTAGGTTTAAAGCGGTCAATTACTTCGCCCACGCAATTCGCGATCAAGAATAAGGGACCGGACGATATGGTGGGACCCTTCCGCCTGATGTACGACTCTGCGGATGGCACGCGGCACATGGTACCCGATGCCATTTGGGCGCTATCGGTTAATGCCGGCCTCGAAAGTGCCCCGATTGATATTGACCTTGATGTCTCGCCTGCATCTGCAAAAAGCAACACTTTTGTCCTTGTCTTCAACGGCACGATGGGTTCGGAGGCGGACGCAGTTGCGGTGACGGAAGTCGTCGTTCAGCCGCCTGTCGAGGGGTTATATGTGCTTGCCACAGATAATGTCGGTGCAACGGTGGTGTTGCGCGTGGACAAGAAAGGTACGCGGGCGCTTTTGCCTAACGAATTCAGCCCCTTTCAAGGTGTCAGCGCTTTGGCGCCGAATAATCGCAAATACTTACAAAAGCAAGTCGCGTTTTTCATTACGCCGAATGGGCAACCGAGGCATATGCTGCAAAGCCTCACGACGATCAACGGCTCAGTGACCAACTACTACTTTGATGCTGACGGAAAACCAGCTGGTGGCAGAACAACCCTCCAAGGCTACGGACCGATAAATTGGGTGAGCAGGCCGGAAACAAATGGAACGTCAGACTTTTACACATTCAGTCTGGATTCAACCGGCGAATTCAAGTGGGGCCGCTCACGCGCCGATGGAGGCACTCCCGCTTCACCCACAGGTGGCGCCGTTACACTACCCACTTCTTTCATGGGCAAGACCGTTAGTTACTACGAGGCCAATTTTCTGGGTGCAGTAATATCACCCGATGGCTTGACGGTATATGGAATTTCAAGTCCCGGTGAGAGTGATGCCGGTGGTGAAAACGGGTCGGTAGTAATCTCAAGCTGCAAATATCAATTACAGGGGATGTGACAGCTTCAATTGCGTTAGACCGGGAATACTCTTTCTCGACGCGTGACATCAACGAGGTGCCTTACACCAATGTGGATATTGGTGCCATTACTGCAATGTCATGTGACACTCAAACTCAGACCATCGTTCCAGTTACGCGTAGAGTTATGCGTGGGACTCAGTCATTGCTGGACAAATCCACGCACGGTAGTGAAGGCATCTCTGGGTTCATTGATGGACAGTTAGAGCGATTCACAGACTTTGCTGAGTTCGTTGAGGGTAGATTTTTCGACGGTGAGTCGGGCGAAGTGGATTACGCTCCTTCTTGCAGTGGAGCAGTCCCGCACGTCAAAAGCCACAACCGGATTCGTAGCGAGGTATACAGCAGGCACGTGTATCGACTTACGGTTGGATCCGGCGCACTCGAAAAAAAATGCATAGGTAGCGCCCCGTTGATCCGCGAAACTAACTTTTTCGAGGCAAATCGCTGTACTCGGGCAGATGTCTTGGGCCAGAAAGACTATCAAGGCATGCAAGACTATGATGGGCCGAGGGCTGCACGACCGCCCATTAACTACCAACCGATAAATCCCCGGTCGCCGACGGGCAACATAGACATCATTGTCTACGGCACAAATAATGTTCTCTCGCCGTATATTTTTAACAATAAACCGGAAGATGCTGTGCTCTTGCGACTTGATCCAACCGGGATGGGTGAATCCAAGCCTGTGTTCCGCGACTACGTTGCAAATGATTTCCTCTACGTCATAGAGGCCTCGCCATACGGTGAAATTTTCTTTGCAGAACGCGATCTTTCCAAGCTCATTCACGAGCCGGTGAAAAGCGGCATCCAGCGATTTTTACCCCCGCCGAATTTGAATATCCGGACTGTTGAGGCGGCGATTTGGCTGTAGCGACCGCAATGGGTGTTTTATGCTGGGGCGATGTGCGCGGGAAAAACATCTGGAAGCAGCGCCAGTACTAGAGTTTTTGCATTTACTCAGGCGGCAGGATCAAATAGTCGGCGACCGGCTCAAGCAGCATTTCATCAAACGCTTCTTCCACTGCCTCCCGCATGAGGGCGCTCGCGATTGGGTCCAGCGATTCCCCAGCGAATGCCGCTATTCTTGCTTGGGCACTGGGCCATTGCGCATACGCAACCCAAATGCCGTCGGGTCCCATATGCAGCCGCGAACCAAGCCCGCCCCTGTGCGCGACATACAATTCTGTCATTCGCGACCACGCTTGGACAAACTGCGCTTCCATGCCTGCTTTTAGCCGCCAACGGTAAATGACCGCAAAGCCGGGCACGCCGCTCATACCGGCTTGGCGTGCTTAAAGAGCGTGAAAAAATTCCTCGTCGTGGCTTCCGCAATTTCTTCCACCGAAACGCTTCGCAACTCTGCAATATGCTCCGCCACATGCTTCACGTATCCCGGCTGATTCATCTTGCCGCGGAATGGTGCTGGTGCCAAATATGGCGAATCGGTTTCGATCAGCATACGATCCAGCGGCAGATTTTTCGCCACTTCCTTCAGATCTTTCGCGTTTTTGAACGTGACGATGCCCGAAAACGAGATGTAGAAATTCATCGCCATCGCCGCGTCGGCAACTTCCTGCACTTCAGTGAAGCAATGCATGACACCACCAACCTCGGCCGCGCCCTCCTCCTGCATGATGCGCAAAGTATCGGCGTGGGAATTTCTGGTGTGAATAACCAACGGTTTGCCGGTCGCAATTGCTGCGCGGATATGCACGCGAAATCGCTCGCGCTGCCAATCGAGCGGCTCGGGAAGTCGATAGTAATCAAGGCCGGTTTCGCCGATGGCGACAACCTTTGGATGATCGGCCATCGCAAGTAATTCCTCCAGCGAGGCCTCGTGATCATCGACCTGCTCATCGGGATGAACACCTGCCGAACACCAGATGTTGTCGTTGGCTTCTGCCACTGCGCGCACAGTGGGAAAAGTTTGCAGCGTTGTGGAAATGGTGAGCGCATGCGTGACGGCGTTGTGTCGCATGAGCGCTAGTACGTTGGCGCGATCAGCGTGGAGTTCTGGAAAATCCAGATGACAATGGGAGTCGATAAACATGCGGCAATTATGGCATTCCTGCCAGTCACGTTGATAGCCATCGGTATAATTAGCGGATGGAAAACAATCACAAAGCTCTCAGTTCAATCTGCCTGTTTTGCGGCTCTAGCCCAGGCGTGGACCCTGCCTTCAAACTTGCCGCCGCAGAACTTGGTGCTACGCTTGCCCACAATAATATCCGGCTGATTTATGGCGGTGGCCATGTCGGGCTGATGGGGGTTGCGGCCGACGCCTGTTTGGCAGCGGGTGGCGAAGTGGTTGGCGTCATTCCCAGAAAGCTGATGGAAAAAGAAGTGGGCCATGCGGGCTTGACACAGATGCATGTGGTCGAAACGATGCATGAGCGCAAAGCGCTGATGACCGAGCTGTGCGATGGATTCATCGCCCTGCCCGGCGGCTACGGCACGCTGGACGAACTATTTGAAGCACTGACGTGGCAACAGCTCGCCTACCATTTGCTGCCTGTGGGTGTTCTGAACGTATCCGGTTTCTTCAATCACCTCGTGCAGTTTCTCGATCATGCAAGGGACCAGCGGTTGCTGCGCGATGCGCACCGCGATAGTTTGATTGTGGATACAGATTTGACCGCGCTGATTGCGCGCATGCAGGGCTTTGTGCCACCGAACAACGAAAAATGGCTGGATCGCGCGTCGAAAGAAAATATCGTTTAGCTGGGAAAGCTAAAGCGTGTGGGTAGCCCGGTCAGATTTGGCAACGGGCGCCAAATTTCCTTCGATTTTCTTTTTCAAATCCTTGCCGACTTCGCTGTCCGGCAGACGAATCCCGACACCTTGCGGGCGATTGCCCTGTGCGTGCGCGGGATTGATCCAGGCGACCGTTCCTGATAGCGGAATCTTGGTCACTTCATCGAGAAAAGTCAGCACCAGCAGAATCTCATCGCCCAGCTTGTGATCTTTGGTCGACTGCATAAACAGGCCGCCACCTTTCAGCAAAGGCATCCAGGCAGCGTAAAGCGCGCTCTTGCCCTTGAGATTCAGGGAAATGACGTCGGGACGCTTGATCGGCGTGATGTTGGTATCGGGCATGGCTTAGTGAGCGCGTGGAGCAGCGGAGATTGCCTGTGAATAGGATATTAGCAATTGTTCGAGCAAAAGTCTCGCGTTCAGCGGGTGGTGGATTGCACGACGGGCTTGGCGCAATTGCGACTCATAGCGAAATAATGCCGGCAAATAAACCCGTGTCGCAATGCGCGAAATCGCGGCTTTCTGGTCGCGGTGGTGTCGCACTTCGCCTGTGAGCCGCGACAGTGCGATATCGCTCACCCACGTTTGCAACCAAGTGACGACATTGGTCAAATCGCTTTTCTCAAGCGATTGCGCGGTGGCAAGATGATCTGCGTTGACATCGGCAAGTACCTTCACAAAGGTCTTCCGCTGCGTTTGATAGTCTGGATCTGCAAATGCAACCGCATCCAGCGGTGCGCCGCCCGCCGCCGACAACGCATCCTGTGCATCGGCAATGCCTTGCGCCTTCAACCAGGCCAGGGCGCTCTCTTCGTCTGGCGAGGGAACCATTACTCGCTGGCAGCGACTCTTGATGGTGGCAAGCAGGCGGCCAATCTGATCGGTTACCAACAAAATCAAGGTGCGCGGTGGTGGCTCTTCCAATGTCTTCAGCAGTGAATTGGCCGCATTCGCGTTGAGCGTTTCTGCTGGATGAATCAACAGCACCCGAAAACCATCTCGGTGAGTGGATAACGTCATGAAGTCAGAAATGCCACGAATTTGTTCAACTTTTATTTCTTTGCTCTTCTTTTTTTCCTTGGCATCCAAATCGACGGGCACGTCTACATCGGTTTCATCATCCGTCAAAGACTCCGGCAGCAACTCCCGAAAATCAGGATGGTTGCCCTGGGCGAACCAACCGCAGGCATCGCAAACGCCGCAGGCCAAGACATGGCCTGGAGACTCGCATAACAACGATTGGGCAATTGCGCGCGCAAACGCTACTTTGCCAATACCTTGCCGACCATACAGCAGCAAGGCATGCGGCAGCTTTTCGCGTCGGTGAAGGAGCTCGCGCAGGGGTGCGTCATGCCAAGGGAGCATCTCAATGGTCATATTGCGTCGATCAGCGTGGTCAGTTCGGTTCGGATATCGGCCAAACTGCGCGCTGAATTAACTACCTTGATGCGGTGAGGGAATTGTGCCGCCCGTTCGAGGTACGCCGCACGAACTTTAAAGAAAAAATCGCTTTGCTCACGTTCGAACTTATCGGGCGCGGCAGTTCCGCTGGCGAGTCGTTCGCGTGCCACTTCCAGCGGGGCATCAAAAATCAACGTAAGGTCCGGCTGTAAATCCCCGTGCACCCAATTTTCCATCACGGCAATTCGCGATTTTGGCATGCCGCGCCCACCGCATTGATATGCAAACGTGGAATCGGTAAAACGGTCGCACAACACCCACGCACCTCGTTTGAGCGCAGGCACAATGATCTCTGCGAGTTGCTCGGTTCTGGATGCAAACATAAGCAGGGTCTCGGTGTCGCCGTGCATCTTTTCATTGAGCACAATGCTGCGAATTTTTTCTCCCAAGGCTGTGCCGCCGGGTTCGCGAGTGGTAATGACCTCAATGCCGCGCGCGCTGATTCGCTCCGCAATGAAGGTCAGATGCGAGGACTTGCCTGCACCATCGATACCTTCGAGCGTGATGAACTTTCCTGGGAAATTTCCTGCGAACTTACCGGGCATGCTATTTTCCAAGCTGAAACTTGGCGACAGCGCGATTGTGCTCATCCAACGAGCGTGAGAAATAATGACTACCATCCCCCTTCGCAACAAAGTATAGCTTGTCGGATTGTGCGGGCTTGACCGCGGCCAGCAGCGAACCCCAACCTGGCATGGCGATCGGTGTCGGCGGCAAGCCGTCGCGCGTATAGGTGTTGTAGGGCGTATCGGCGGTCAGATCGCGTCGACGAATGTTGCCGTCGAACCGCTGGCCCATGCCGTAGATCACCGTGGGATCGGTCTGCAAGCGCATCGGAATCCTGAGGCGATTGGTGAATACTGAACCAATCAAAGGCCGTTCCTCGGCACGACCGGTTTCCTTCTCGATGATTGACGCCATGACGAGCGCTTCGTACTCATTCTTATAAGGTAAATTGGCATCTCGCTGTGCCCAGGCCTCCGCACGTTTTTGCTGCATCATCCGGTAACTTTTCTTGAGCAGGTCAAGATCGGACGTGCCCGCAGAAAAACGGTAAGTGTCAGGGAAAAACAACCCTTCCGGACTGGATTCAATAGCACCCACTTGCTTGAGCACATCGCTGTGCGCGAGTCCTTTCAAGGTGATTTTCAGTTCACCGACGCTCTCAAGTTTCTCGCGCATTTCTGCAAAGGTGGTGCCCTCCACGAATGTAAGCGCAACGGTGACGACGTCACCATCATTCAGCTTTTGCAACAAGGCTAGCGGTGTCAACGGTGCAGTAAGCCGATATGTACCAGCTTGGATTCCCGTTGCCTGACTCATCGCACGACCTAGCAGCCAGAAACTCTGCGCTTCGGGCAACAGATTGGCATCAGTTAACTGTCTGGAGAGGCTTTTAAGTGATGTTCCCTGCCTGACCGTAAATTCAAACGGCGTCTGTGGTGGGGATAAGGCGGCGTTTGCGTAGAAATAAAACCAGCCCGCAACGACTCCCACTACCACCGATGCCAATCCGATCAGGGTAAGTAAAAGTCGTTTCATCGTTTTAGCAACGGCGCGTTCGGCAGGACAATATCCTGGCTAAACAAATTTCTTGATCACCAGCGTGCCGTTAGTGCCTCCAAACCCGAATGAGTTGGAGAGCGCAACGTCGATCTTCATTTCGCGCGCTGTGTTGGCGCAGTAATCAAGATCACACTCTGGATCCTGATTGAAAATATTGATGGTCGGCGGCGAAATCTGATGATGTATGGCCAGCGACGTAAAGACTGCTTCAATCCCGCCCGCAGCACCCAGCAAATGGCCGGTCATCGACTTGGTCGAATTGACCACCATCTTGTAAGCATGGTCCGCAAATACCGCCTTCATGGCATCGGTTTCGTTTTTGTCGCCGAGTGGTGTGGAAGTGCCATGCGCATTGATGTAGTCCACTTCATCGGCATTCACACCGCCATTTTTAAGGGCATTCAACATGCCGCGACGCGGACCATCCATGCTCGGCGCGGTAATGTGATGGGCATCAGCACTCATGCCCATTCCCGCCAGTTCACCGTAAATGCGGGCACCACGTGCAGTCGCGTGTTCAAGCGATTCAAGCACCAGAATACCGGCACCTTCGCCCAGCACGAAGCCATCGCGGTCCTTATCCCATGGCCTGCTGGCCGTTTCAGGCGAATCGTTGCGCTCGGAAAGTGCCTTTACGGCACAGAACCCGCCAATACCGGCCAGACAAACCGTTGCCTCTGAGCCGCCCGCAATCATGACGTCTGCATCGCCATATTCAATAAAACGCGCGGCATCACCGATGCAATGTGTTGAGGTTGTACAAGCCGATACCATCGAAACGTTCGGGCCCTTGAAGCCGTAAAGAATCGAGATCATGCCGGCGACCATGTTTACGATAGAGCCCGGCACAAAAAACGGGGATATCCGGCGCGGTCCTTTCGCAATCATCTCGCGAATATTGTCTTCGATCATCGGCAATCCGCCGATGCCCGAGCCAACATTCACGCCAATGCGCTCGGCGTTTTGGTCAGTCACCACCAAGCCAGCGTCGTCAATCGCCATTTTGGTAGCAGCAATGCCGAAATGGATAAAGGTATCCATACGTCTGACTTCTTTGGCCGACATCCAGTCTGCGGCGTTGAAGTTTTTAACCTCGCCTGCAAAACGTGATGGAAGTACGCTCGCATCGAAATGCGTGATGGGGCCGATGCCGCCGCGCCCGTTGATCGTGTTATCCCACGCTTCGGCAATACCGTTGCCCACCGGCGAGACAATTCCGAGACCCGTGATAACAACGCGTCGTTTTGACATATTCGAAAAAGTAATTTGGGAAACGGCGGACCGCTAAGACAGTCGATGACTGGATTAACGGTCCGAGTGAGACGAATTATTTCTTCAAATTCGCGTTGATGAAGTCAATTGCCTGCTGCACATTGGTAATCTTTTCGGCAGCCTCATCAGGAATCTCGGTTTCGAACTCTTCTTCGAGCGCCATAACAAGCTCGACGTTATCGAGCGAATCCGCACCAAGATCTTCGACGAACGAGGATTCGTTCTTGATGTCGGCCTCGGCAACGCCGAGTTGTTCCGCCACAATTTTTCTAACGCGAGCTTCGATGTTATCCATTTGCTACTTCCTCCAACAGGGGTATGAAATTTAACAACGTTATTTTACCAAATACTGGGACGGTAAACTTGATCGTCCTTGCCAGCTCAATCCATGTGCATGCCGCCATTGACGTGAATGGTATTGCCAGTTACGTAAGCCGCGCCAGGGGCTGCAAGATACAGCACTGCCTGGGCGACATCGTTTGCTTGTCCAAGGCGACCGAGCGGAATGTTTTCCACCAATTTTGCTACCTGCGGCTCGGCAAGCGCTTTGGTCATGTCAGTCTCGATAAAACCAGGGGCAACACAATTGACAGTGATATTGCGACTGCCTACTTCGCGAGCCAGCGCCTTGGTGAATCCGACCAGTCCCGCTTTGGCAGCGACGTAATTCACCTGCCCCGCATTACCCATTGCACCGACAACCGAACCAATGCTGATGATGCGCCCGGTACGCGCCTTCATCATGGATTTGATGACAGCACGCGATAAACGAAACACCGATGTCAAGTCGGTATCGATAACCGCCTGCCAATCTTCATCTTTCATACGCATCAACAATGTATCGCGGGTGATACCTGCGTTATTTACAAGAATCGAAACCGCACCGAACTTCGCTTCAATATCCTTCACGACTGCATCGCATTGCACGCCATCCGAAACATTCAAAACCAGCCCGGTCCCGTGCTGGCCGGCATCAGCGATCCGCTGTTGAATAGCCAATGCGCCCGCCTCAGTGGTGGCCGTGCCGATCACTTTCGCCCCGGCCGTAGCGAGTGTATCCAGAATTGCAGCGCCTATTCCGCGCGATGCGCCGGTGAT
>JANNRY010000309.1:0-3552 GCA_031401935.1 Betaproteobacteria bacterium
TGCAAACACCAGTTTCTCCGATTCGGCCAGGTGAACAACCTCTTGAAACATTACATCTATGTGAGTATCTCCAAATCGTAATAAAAAAGCCGGGCAAGCCCGGCTTTTTTACTGCAATCATTCAGCGAATTTTATTCGCCCGTTGTTTCTGCCGCTGGTGCGGCCGAGATTTCCGGGCGATCCACCAGTTCAATCAACGCCATCGGCGCGTTGTCACCAACCCGAAAACCGTATTTCAGGATTCGCATATAGCCACCACCGCGCGATTTATAACGCGGGCCGAGCACGTCAAACAACTTGGTCACCATGTCGCGATCACGCAAGCGATTGTATGCCAGACGACGATTGGCCAGCGTTGGCTCTTTACCCAGCGTGATGATGGGCTCAAACACTTTGCGCAGCGCTTTGGCTTTTGGCAACGTGGTCTTGATGACTTCGTGCAACAAAAGCGAATTGGTCATGTTGCGGAACATCGCGAGGCGATGCGACGACGTTTTATTGAGCTTCTTTAATCCGTGGCGATGTTTCATGGGTGTTCCTTTTTAGTGTCTTGGCCGTTTTGCTTAAGAAACTTAAGCCAGCCTTGTTATCGTTATGGGTTTGAAAAATGTTTGCTGCAAAACTTTGATCCCGGCGCAGTGATATCACTGTGCCGGGACATAACCGCAATTTACTTTGTGACGCCTGCAACCGGCCAGTTCTCGAGTTTCATGCCCAAGGTAAGACCTTTGCTGGCAAGCACTTCCTTGATTTCGTTGAGCGACTTGCGGCCCAGATTTGGTGTCTTCAGCAATTCGTTCTCAGTGCGCTGGATCAAGTCACCGATGTAGTAAATGTTCTCAGCTTTGAGGCAGTTGGCTGAACGGACCGTGAGTTCGAGGTCGTCAACTGGCTGCAACAAGATCGGATCGATCTGCGGCATTTTCGCCTCTTCAGCCTGCATCGGCGTGCCTTGCAGATCAGCAAATACGGACAGCTGATCAACCAACACGCGTGCGGCGTAACGAACTGCTTCTTCCGGCTCAATCGCGCCATTGGTTTCGATGTCCATCACCAAACGGTCGAGATCAGTACGCTGTTCAACACGCGCGCTTTCAACGGCGTAACTCACGCGGCGAACCGGCGAATACGATGCGTCCAGCAAAATTGAGCCGATTGAGCGGCTGTCGCTGTCGGTACGACGCGCGGTCGCCGCGACATAGCCACGGCCTTTTTCGACTTTGATCTGCATGTCAATTTTGCCGCCTGCCGTCAAATGCGCAATGACGTGGTCAGGATTCAGAATTTCCACATCGTGCGTTTGCTCAATGTCAGCACCCGTTACCGCGCCCGCTGTCGCTTTTTTCAGCTTTAGCGTGACATCGTTTCGGTTGTGCAGCTTCATCACCAAACCTTTGAGGTTCAGCAGGATATCAACCACATCTTCCTGCACGCCTTCGAGCGTGGAGTACTCGTGGAGGACACCAGCGATCTTGACTTCGGTCGGTGCGTAGCCGGGCATGGAGGACAGCAAAATGCGGCGAAGCGCATTGCCGAGCGTGTGGCCGTAACCGCGCTCGAACGGCTCCATCACCACTTTGGCGTGTGCTGGCGAAATGTTTTGGACGTCGATGATGCGCGGCTTCAGAAAAGTCGTGGCATTGCTTTGCATTGACGAGTGCCTCTATAAAAAGTGAAGGCGCACCATGACGTGCATGGCGCGCCTGAAAAACGAATTACTTGGAATACAATTCGACGACGAGTTGCTCGTTGATATCGGCAGCAAACTCAGCGCGATCTGGCAGGGTCTTGAACACGGCGCTAAATTTCTTCGTGTCCACTTCCACCCAGCTAGGGAACCCACTCGACTCGGCAAGTTTCAGGGAATCCTGCACACGCAATTGCTTCTGCGCTTTTTCCTTGAGAGCCACCACGTCGTTCGGCTTCAACAAATAAGACGGGATGTTGACCGCCTTGCCGTTGACCTGCACTGCACAGTGCGAAACCAACTGGCGCGCTTCCGCACGGGTAGAGCCGAAGCCCATGCGATAGACGGCGTTGTCGAGACGCGATTCGAGCAGTTGCAACAGGTTTTCACCAGTAGCACCCTTGCGACGGGCAGCTTCGGCGAAGTACGTGCGGAACTGACGCTCAAGTACACCGTACATGCGGCGGATTTTTTGCTTTTCGCGTAATTGCGTGCCGTATTCCGACACACGATTCTGCTTTGCACCATGCTGTCCAGGACGCGATTCAAGTTTGCACTTTGAATCGAGCGGACGGCGTGCGCTTTTCAGAAAAAGATCGGTACCCTCACGACGGGAGAGTTTGCATTTTGGACCAAGATAACGAGCCACGTTCTATTCTCCCTGCGATTACATGCGGCGACGCTTGGGTGGGCGGCAACCATTGTGTGGTACCGGCGTCACGTCAGCGATCGACAAAATTTTAATTCCCAGCGCGTTCAAAGCACGGACAGCAGATTCGCGTCCTGGCCCTGGACCTTTGATGCGTACTTCCAGATTCTTGATTCCACATTCTTGCGCAGCCTTGCCAGCCGACTCTGCAGCGACCTGTGCGGCGAATGGTGTGGATTTGCGCGAGCCCTTGAAGCCTGCGCCGCCCGATGTCGCCCACGACAACGCATTGCCTGAGCGGTCGGTGATGGTGATGATGGTGTTGTTGAACGACGCGTGAATGTGCGCGATGCCTTCCGACACATTCTTTTTGACTTTCTTGCGGACGCGCGTTGCAGCGGTTGGTTTTACCATGCTGATTCCTTTGATCTAAACGTCTATTTCGCCAGACGAATGGCTTTGCGCGGGCCCTTGCGGGTACGTGCATTGGTGCGTGTACGCTGACCCCGCACCGGCAGACCTTTGCGATGGCGCGTGCCGCGATAGCAGCCCAAATCCATCAAGCGCTTAATGCTCATGGAGACTTCGCGACGAAGATCGCCCTCCACGGTGAACTTTGCGATTTGCTCGCGCAGTTTGTCCATATCGCCATCAGTCAGGTCTTTGACCTTCGCTGATCTGCTCACGCCTGCAGCCGTGCAGATTTTCTGCGCGCTGGTACGGCCAATACCGTAAATCGCGGTCAACGCGATTTCCGTGTGTTGATGATTGGGTATGTTTACGCCAGCAATACGTGCCATTTTAAATGAGCCTCTTAACCGTTAACCTTGGCGCTGCTTATGGCGCGGCTCAATACAAATCACGCGCAACACGCCCTTACGCCGCACCAGCTTGCAGTGACGGCAGATTTTTTTTACCGATGCTTGAACTCGCATAATCGTTACTCCTTATATTTCCGCTTGGTTCTGTTTACTTGGCGCGGAAGGTAATTCTTGCTTTCGTTAAATCGTAGGGCGTCAACTCGACTGTCACTTTGTCACCGGGGAGGATACGGATATAGTGCATTCGCATCTTGCCGGAGATATGGCCCAGTACGATATGGCCATTTTCCAATTTCACCCTGAACATTGCATTGGGAAGCGTTTCAACAATTTCCCCCTGCATCTGGATCATTTCTTCTTTCGCCATTCACCCTCGTTAGCTGTACTTAGCGAAC
>JANNRY010000310.1:0-5196 GCA_031401935.1 Betaproteobacteria bacterium
TTCACGCCGACGTTCGAAATGGCCTTTGCCGGTCACCCGACACTGGGGTCCGCGCATGTGGTGCGCGAATCGTTCACGATGGGCGACGACGTGTCGCTGGAAATGATGGCGGGGCTAATCCCTGTTAGCGCGGCGGGCAACGTGTGGACGTTGCGCGCAAACGCACCCACATTCCGTGAGACCACGCTTTCACCCGCAGAATTGGCGACCATGCTTGGCTTGAATCCACACGATGTGCTTGCCGGTGCGGGCTGGGTGATTACTGGTTCCGAACAACTAATCGTTCCACTAACCAGTGCAAATGCGGTGCGGCGCGCTGCACCGAAAGCCGATCTTCTGGCCACGATTGCGAGCGATGCCGGGCGATCAATGGCGTACGTATTTGCGCCCAATGGCGACGGCAAACTGCTGTCGCGCTTTTTCTTTCTCAAGCATGGCGGCATCGTTGAGGACCCGGGTACGGGTTCTGCCACGGCAAACCTGGGCGGATGGTTCATCGAGAAAAACGCCGCGCTGCCGCTCGAATACAGCATCGATCAAGGCGAAGCGGTCAATCGCGCGTGCCGTATTGGATTAAGAGTCGATAAACGCAAACAGATTTTTGTCAGCGGGCGCGTGATCGAAATCGGGCGCGGCGCCATCACGTTGCCATAGCCCGGATAGATGAAAGTACTTGAAACCGAACGCCTGACGCTGCGCTGGTTAACGGTACTTCTTCGCAAGATTGAGGAAGAAACAATGTTGTTTGCATGGGAGGCATGAAGTCATCCGCCAATTTATCAAACTCAAGCATTGGCGGGGGTCCAGGGGCAATAACGCCTGAAAATGCGCGCCAGTGCTAGTGTTTTATCAAGCCATCACTAACCGCGACTTACGCTACTTTCAATACGAGCTTCCCAAAATTTTCCCCCTTGAACAACTTCATCAAGGTTTCCGGAAACGTCTCCAATCCCTCTACGACGTGCTCACGTGATTTCAGTTTGCCCTCACTCATCCATTGGCCCATCTGCATCGCTCCCTCTTTGTAACGCGGCGCGTAGTCGAACACGACGATGCCTTCCATCCGCGCACGATTGACCAGCAGCGAAAGATAGTTTGACGGCCCTTTGACCGGCGTGGTGTTGTTATATTGCGAGATCGCGCCGCAGATCACGATGCGTGCTTTCAGATTGATGCGGGTGAGCACGATATCGAGAATCTCACCGCCGACGTTGTCAAAATAAATGTCGATACCGTCCGGGCAAGCTTCCTTCAAACCTTTGCGCACGTCCTGATTTTTGTAATCAATGCAGGCGTCGAAGCCAAATTCATTGATCGCGTAATCGCACTTCTCTTTGCCGCCCGCGATACCGACTACCCTGAGGCCAAGAATTTTTGCGACCTGCCCGACAGTGGCGCCGACTGCACCGGAGGCACCCGATACCACCAGCGTCTCGCCAGCCTTGGGTTGACCGGATTCGAGCAAACCGAAATAAGCCGTCATGCCGGGCATACCGAGTACGTTCAGGTACGCAGTGAGGGGTGCCAACTTTGGATCGACTTTAACCATGCCCTTGCCATCTGAAACGGCATATTCCTGCACGTTCAACATGCCGCTCACGGTATCGCCCGCTTGAAACTTTGGGTGCTTCGATGAGATCACGGTGCCAATGCCGCCAGCACGCATCACATCGCCCAATCCGACTGGGGCAATGTACGACCTCGCCTCGTTCATCCAGCCGCGCATGGCGGGGTCGAGCGAGAGATAGAGCGTTTTGACGAGCAACTGGCCATCGGCAATCTCACCGACGGTTTCGGTATCGAACGCGAAATCATCGCGCTTCGGCTCGCCGACGGGACGTTTGATGAGCCGGAAGAGATGGTTTTGTAAAGGCGCGTTCATGGCGATTTCCTATGGCCGAGTCAAAAAAACAAAGGCCGGTACGCCTCGATGGGTGTACCGGCCTTCAGGGTGAACGGTGTCGAACGACCTTGCGGGTTTCGACAACGTTTCGCCGAAGCGATTACTTCAGGTGCGCGGAGACGAGCTTGGTCATTTCAAACATCGAAACAACTTTCTTGCCACCAAACACGGCTTTGAGCTTCTCATCGGCATTGATCATGCGACGGTTAACGGCATCTTGCAGTTTGTTTTTCTTGATGTAGTCCCAGAGTTTCTTGGTGACTTCGGTACGTGGCTGTGGTGCGGCACCAATGACTGCGGCGAGAACAGAACTGATCGTCATCGGCTTCATGAAGGCTGCGTTTGGCTTGCGCTTCACGGCTGGCTTCTTCGGTGCTGCCTTCTTGGCGGCTGGCTTCTTGGCTGCTGGCTTTTTGGCTGCAGGCTTTTTCGCTGCTGGTTTCTTCGCTGCTGGTTTTTTAGCGGCGGGCTTTTTTGCGGCCGGTTTTTTGGCGGCGGGTTTCTTTGCGGCGGGTTTCTTTGCGGCCATGTAAATCCTCCAGGTTGTTTTCGAAATGACATTAACTTACGCGGGGACTCACATCAACTAGTGAAGAGTGAATCCGTACCACAGGAGCAAATATAACGCATTATTTACAAAAACGTGCAACCGCTCGTTGTATTCGTGCAACGTGTTTACGCCGGGGAATTTCTCGCACGATTACGCGGGAGCGACTATGATTGCAGATTTTTCGCGGTCGCCATGAACACCGACACTTTCATTAGCGCGCTCGCCGCGCATCCGCCTGTTGATCAAGAAGAAGAAAATCATCGCGACCAAATGATGCAGTTTGTTTTATCGCACCCGCACAATTGGTGGATGCGTGCGACTGCCGAAGGTCACGTCACTGGCTCGGCATGGATACTCAATCACGCGCGTACACACGCACTGTTGCTGCACCATCAGAAGCTCAACCTCTGGGTGCAGCCGGGTGGCCATCTCGATGCCACTGATGCTTCGCCCGCTGCAGGCGCCATCAGAGAAGCAATCGAGGAAACCGGCATTCCTCATTTGAACCTTGCGAGCGAAGCGCTGTTCGATGTCGACGTCCACGCCATCCCCGCCAGTACGGGCAAAACGGGGATTGAACGAATTGAACCTGCGCACTTGCACTACGATGTGCGTTACCTCATCATTGCTTCGGACCATCGTGTGACGATTTCAGAAGAGTCACTTGATGCAAAATGGATGTTATTGGAAGAATTGGCGCTGCCTTCATGTGAACGCAGCATTGCCCGCATGGCCGAAAAATCACTTAGAAGAAGATCATGAAACTTGCCGACATCCGCACCGACTACAAACTGGCCTCACTCGACGTAAGCGATGTCGCCACTTCTCCATTCACGCAATTCGACACCTGGTTTGCCGAGGCCATGCGAGCAGAACTTCCGGAACCGAATGCCATGACACTGGCAACTTGCGACGCGAGCGGTCGCCCGTCGGCGCGCGTGGTGCTAATCAAAGGTGTGGATGATCGCGGCATGGTGTTCTTTACCAACTATCAAAGCCACAAGGGGCAAGACCTCGCCGCCAATAACCGCGCAGCACTATTATTTTTCTGGCCGGAACTGGAGCGGCAAATTCGCATTGAAGGCCGCGTGGAAACTGTCAGCGCGGCGGATTCAGATGCGTATTACCAAAGCCGCCCGCTATTGAGCCGCATCGGTGCATGGGCATCGCCGCAAAGCCAAGTATTGCCCTCGCGCACCGACCTCGAAGCGCGCTTCGCCGCGTTCTCAGCCGAGCACGGCGAAAACCCACCGCGGCCGGCGCACTGGGGCGGCTATCGCGTGGTACCGAGCTTTTTCGAGTTCTGGCAGGGACGGCGCAGCCGCTTGCATGACCGCATTTGTTATCGGCTGACTGAAGGCAAGTGGAAGCTGGAGCGGCTCGCGCCTTAATTCCGGTAGTAACCCGGCAACGCCTGCAAATACTTCGGCAAGTTCGGGTTCTTCATCAACCGCGACAAAAACTGCGGATCTTCATTTGTCGTCAGCGGACTCAATGTCGTTTTCTCGAACGGTAATCCAAATCGGCATTTCAGCATGCGTTTCGCATCTGCAGCTGTGATCGGGCCATTTAACTTGGCGAGTTCGCATCTTTCTAAATCTCTGTTCATCTGATCAATCGAGATTTTCTTTGCCGCGTAGGCCGCGTCAAATTTGAGTGCCTCCTGAAGGCGCGCACCGGTCGCGGCAACACTCATGACCGGCAGGCCGATGCTCGCGCAGTTGGGTGCCATCGCTTTGATGCGTTGGCTCTTGTTGCGGCTTTTGAATGTCGACGTGGTTTCGATGTCGTTCAATGCGCCACGCGCGGCTTTCATCAATGCGCCGTCACCATAGAGCGGTTCACCACGCACCACGACCATCTGAATATTCTCTTCGATGGCGACGATTAGATTCCGGTAAGGGTCGGCGTTCTTGTCGTCCACGACGATCACGTCCGCGAGATAGCCTTCGCTGATTTGCCCGAGTCGCTTGCCCCAATCCATTGCATCCGCAGGCTTTCGCGTCACCATCTCGACCAACTCACGATCACTAAATAAACCTTTGAGCGCATGTTTGTTGACCAAGTCTGCAACCTTCAATTCGCCAAGGCTTGATTTGCTGCCAGACGGCGCCCAATCGGGTGCGAGGCTAATCGACAGTCCCGCGCGCTTCGCTGCGGTGACGTTCGCCGTCTTTCCGTAGAGCATGAAATTCGATAGCGGCGACCAGACCAGTTTCGCGCCGACCTTGGCCATTTCAATCAATTGAGGCTCGGTCAACCCGACGCCATGAATGGCGATCAATTCCGGACCGAGCAATCCGCTGTCTTTGATGCTGTTGAATTCGCCAGCCATGCGTGACGAGGCGCCTTCCGCCAGATGCACCACTAACGGCCCTTTCGCCTTTTCAGCCTGCATGTCCGCCCACGATTTGGCGCTGTTGCCGATATCGACGCGGCTGGTCGCGACGCGCGCCTCAACACGCGAGAATTCAATATTGCGGACCAGACACTCCTCGCGCGCATGCACCATACTCACAGAGGTGCCAAACAGAGGCGGACTGCCGCCCGGCAGCTCCTGAAACTTTCCATACCTGCCCGGCGCTAGACCGCGGTTGAGTGCGCCACCGCCTTGCGTGGTCGTCGTGCCGCCTGCGAGCGCTTTGTATTCGCCGTAACGGCCAAGTTCCAGACCGAGATCAAAATAATAAGCGCGCGTCATCAACTCTTGCGGGTAGGTGATGCGCTTGTTATAAATTTCGTC
>JANNRY010000311.1:0-13862 GCA_031401935.1 Betaproteobacteria bacterium
CGCAGAAAATAGAGCTGCGCATTTTCATGCGACATCACGTCCATGTTCATTTCACGCAGCGCCGTGCCCTGCTGCGCCAGCAGACGTCCAATGTTGCCAAAGCCGCCGGACTCATTAAATAAGGCAATCGTTTCCGCATCAGCGGCGAGTACCTGCCCGCCCTCCGTGGACACACGCTGGCTTCTAAAAAACATTTCGGCCGCGCGAAGTTCATACGGATCTTCACAGCCGTCAAGAATGCCGCGCACAATCGCATGTGCGGCCAGATCGACAAACAACGGCGGCAGCGTGATCGCGTCGCGGCGAAACAACTGCAAATAAAATCGCTCCAGTGTCACTGCATCAAGGAGCGCTCTGCGCAAAGTAAAAAAATGCGTGTAATTTTCGCGCGTGTCAGCGTCTTCCACCGCATCGATGTCGCTTTGCGTCACAGCGCGCTGCGGATTACCAAGTAACGACTCATGCAACGCACGTTCCCTTGGCCCCGATTCGTTGATCGGTGCCAGCTCCGGTCGCGCCAGCAACCAGCGCAGATAGTCTGGTGTGACACGCAGCCAGCCGTGGTCATTGCGTTGCAGCGTTTGGTAGCCGCTTGATTGCCAGAAGTCTTGCATTGTTTTAAGCAGTGCTCTTCATTGCGATGCTGGGGAACAAAAAAGTGCGGAACGCCAGTCCACGCGCCACCTGGCGCATAAATGCCCGAAACGCCGCACCAGTGCTTGTGTTTTACTTTTTCTCCGCGCCAACAGCATCCCTCAACTCCTGCATTGCAATCGGCTTCACCAGATACACGGACGCACCTGAAGCAAGCGCCTGATTGCGTATCGCATTATCGTCGAGCGCTGAGACCATGATGACTTTGGTCGACCCGTTTAGCGTGTTACCGAGATTGCTCAAAAAGCTGAGCCCGCTCAAACGCGGCATGCGGACATCGCACACGATCACATCAAAACGATTCGACTGGCAGCGACCCAACGCGTCCAAACCGTCCATGGAACGCTCCACTGCAAAACCCATTTTATGCATCACCTGCGTCACCTGATCGACAACAGTTTCATCGTCGTCAATCACAAGCGCGCGAAGTTGCGGGTTCAGTGGGGGAGGCATCAGGGGTGACAGCCATTGGTATTATTTTAATCAGTTTATCTCATCCGACTAGAAACATCGGAGACGCATTTGGCTTCCCTAAATACAATTCCAAAGTTCCGAAAACGACGATTATGCCGCCGCAACTCCAGTAACGGCTTCGAGGATTGCGTTGCTTGACGCGGGCTTTACCAAATACGCAGCCGCGCCCGTTTCCATCACTTCGCGCCGGATATTTTGACCATCCATCGACGACAGCAGAACCACGCGGCACGTCGATTGCGCTGCCAGCCGCCGGTTCTCGAGAAAGATGGTGCCCGGTAACTCGGGCACAACAGAGGCTTGCTCAAGGCCCCGTCGAAAAGTGGATGGAATCAGTTCGAACAATCGAAATCGTAGCGTTACAGTTGATCCGCTGGTCGCAGGCACAGCAACCCAAGCACCGAACTTGATCCAACAGGCGCACGGCTAGCGTGTGAGAAACACGGTTCTGACCATTGCAAAGTATTTGCAAACCGACTGTAAACAATTGTCACAGTTGTTGCATAGCCCAATGAATTGGCAGAGAATTATTCCCATTGTAAAGGCTCGCTGAAAGCGCACGAATCTGCGGTAACCAGCGGCGCTCCTTACAATAGCAAATGGAACTTATGCAAACCACCACATTTGATTCTGAGCATTTCGCGACCGCCCCGCCGGCTCACATGGTGCTGGTAATCGACGATGATCGGATGCAACGCGAGATTCTCACCTCCCTTCTCATGCGTGCAGGGCACACCACAGTGCTGACGGCCGTTGACGGCAAGGACGCACTGGAATGCATGTCGGCCTACGGAGCGCAAATTGGACTGGTCATTTGTGATCTGCAAATGCCCGGCATGGATGGTATGGAATTACTCCGGCATATTGGCGAATCGGTTCACAAACCGGCTGTGATCATTTCAAGCGCGACAGAGGCGCGCATCATGTCGAGCGTGGAGGTGATGGTCAAGGCGGTCGGGCTTAACGTGCTCGGCTCCCTGCCCAAACCAGTAAATCAAGAATCGGTGAATAGATTGTTGGGGCGATACGTTCACGCGCCGGTGGTCGCACCACGCACGAACAGGCTTGTACTGCGCGCATCTGACGTTGATCGCGCCTTCGAAGCTGGTGAGTTCGAGCCATATTTCCAGCCAAAGGTAAGTTTGGCCTCCGGCAAACTGATCGGTGTGGAAGCGTTGTGTCGATGGATCCATCCGGAACATGGCATCCTGCGTCCTGCCGAATTTCTGCCGCTGCTCGAAGCCGAGCAAAAATTAGCCAGACTTACTCAAGCCGTGATTGCCGCGTCGATACGGCATGCAGCCGACTGGAAGAAATCCGGTCGCGAACTCACCATCAGCGTCAATCTTTCGCTGTCAGCGATTGATAACGTGTCGTTGTGCGAAGACACGTTATCGCTACTCGCGGCGAATAGTTTGAAGCCGGGAAATTTGACGTTTGAAATCGTTGAGACCGCCGCGCTGACCGATGTTGCCCGCACGCTCGAGACCATGAATCGCCTGCGACTCAATGGCTTTGGCTTATCGATTGATGATTTCGGTACCGGATACTCATCGTTCGAGCAACTTTCCAATATTCCTTTCACCGAACTCAAAATTGATCGATCCTTCGTTGATGGAGCCGCTCAGGCACCGCGCCTTGCGGCCGTCGTACGTTCCTGTATTGACTTGGCCGCGCGCCTTAATCTCAATGTCGTTGCCGAGGGCGTCGAATCCCAGGACGACTGGGAATTTCTGGCAAACGCTGGCGCCGATGAAGCGCAAGGCTACTTCATTGCCATGCCAATGCCCGGCAACCGACTGCTTTCGTGGGCGGATCGTTGGACCGGGTTGAACTCGCATAGCCAGCCTTCAAAGATTGATCGCCCCCCACCGCTTGCTGTCGTGCGCTAGTAAACGCCACATAAGCGAGTGTTGGAAAACGCTCTAGCCGTCACCCCCACCGTTGGCCGCTGCTTCCCGCAGCAAGTACGTTGACTGCGTCTCTAACTCGCGACTTTCCCCATAGCGCAGAAGCAGCGCTTCCCAATCACTTGCTTTTGCATGCCGCTCGAGCTCAGCGAACAAGGCACCCAATGCCGGCGCGCCAAGATTCAGGCAAGTTCCTTTGAGCGCATGCGCGGCATCGAATATTTTCTGGTTGTGTTCCGTCGTACCTGCAACTGACAGGAGCGCAGCGAACTTGGCGAGATCCGTTTCGAGGTAGTCAACCCAGCGCCCAAACGCGGCGGGTTCGCCCTCGCAGATGAGATCGATCATTTCCAGCACGCGCTCATGATTGACCAGCGGCATTAGGGCGACACTGGCGTCGGCCTTGGTGTCGGCTGCGGCATCGCTGTCGTGTTTATGCTCCATTTAATTATGCAACGCGATATCGCGTGTTCGGAAAGCGAGGTGGGTGGCCATCTCGTCGCCACGCCATCGCCAGCATCGCGGTAGCAGCGAAATGAGCGTCATTGCCAGCGAAGCGTGGTCGAGACTGAGTGCAGTGCTCATCGTCATCCATCAGTTTTTCGGCGCACTGTGACGCCCTTGGTGTGATCAGTTCTATTGGCTTGAAGTTTACAACGATTACCCAGAGACCTCAAAGGGACTGGGACCGCGCAGAAAGTGTTCCGCTCTCTAAAAGGCCGTCGCCACCTGGCAGTCCGCAGGCTTTCTCCCGCGTCGGCTGACGGTTGCGCCCAAGCAGATACACCCGCAATTTGCGCAGGCACTCAAGCGATCCACAACGGTATCATCGCGATTAGCGAGACAATTGTTCACAATCCCCGCCATCAAGAGTCGGCATACTATGTATGCTCCCGAATTCAAATGACGGTTTTGCCGCTTTCGGAACGACTATGATCAACTTAGCCCAACGGGCATGCTTTGAGGTGACTCCATGACAACATCCGCGCTAACCAAAGACTTACTGGACAACACGCACGTGGTCACAGGAAACTACATTTCCCATATCGCCGTGCCTTGCCGCGATATTGACGAGGCTGCCCGCTGGTACGCCGACGTCCTTGGCGCGGAGCCCGTGCGCATCCTCAAAGACCGCGTCACGTTTAGCTTTGGCGGCGTTTTGCAACTGGTGTGCCATTTGGAGAAGCGCGCAATTGACGCCAATCCGCGCGCCTACCCGCGGCATTTCGGACTCACATTTTTACGGGGTGAAGACTTCACCAGACTGACAGAGCATATTACAGAAATAGGGGTTGAATTCATGGTGCGCCCGGGCTTGCGATTCCAGCATGACCTACACGAACATCAGACGTTTATGCTTGCCGATCCTTCCGGTAATGTCATCGAATTCAAGTGCTACGTCCGGCCGGAGTGCAGTTACTAATTCTTGGCGCGGCATCCGACGATCCACGAACACTCCTGGCGGTACTAAGCTTTCCAACCAGACGAGGTTGACGTGCTGGTAGCGCCAGACGTTGTCTCAAGTAATCTGATTTCTGTTGCCAGTGCAGCCTGCACATGGCTGAACGCGGTCTCAACAACCGATAAAATCTGGCGAGCGCGGGCGACATCAAGCGCTCGAGCCGCAGAATGGATGTCTCCACACAGGCCAGCCAGCGGGGTTGCGCCGATGTTAGCGCTGCTGGATTTAAGGCTATGTGCAATGAGCTCAATTTCACGCACGTCATTATCGCGTATCGCTTCCTTTAATTTCTCGACCAGTTTCGGTGACTCGTCGACGTAAATCTTCAGTACTCGGCTCAGGAGGTGCGGATCGTCGACATTCTCGAGTTCGCGCAGTTGAGATAATACTTGTCGATCCAGCACGTCGAGATCTTTAGTCGCTGTCGCGACCGCATGTGCATGCGCATCCGATGGGGAGGAGACGACCACAGGCATCCAGTGATCAAGTTTCGCTTTAAGTTGCTGGCGGCTAAGTGGCTTGGCAAGGTGGTCATCCATCCCGGCATTCATGCAGTCTTCCCGATCTTGCTCCATCGCGTTGGCCGTCAACGCGATGATCGGCGTGCGCTTAATATCGGCGGCGAGTTCGCGTTTACGAATCTCTATCGTTGCTTCAAATCCATCCAGTTCCGGCATGTGGCAATCCATCAAAATTACGTCAAAAATGCCGCGTTGGTGCGCGTCAAGCGCTTCACTGCCGTTATTGACGACAACGACTTCGTAACCCTGTAGCTTTTGCAACATACCCAGTGCAACCGCTTGATTGACGAGGTTATCTTCCACTAAAAGAATTTTGCCACGGCTGCCTGCAAGCGGCGCGCTGGTAATGTCTTCCACAGTGGCTGCGACGTCAATCACCTGCGCTTGCTTGCCCATCATCACCTGAACAAGGCTTACATAAAGGTCAGATTGACGTACCGGCTTCACCAGACACGCATCTATTCCGACTAGCCGTGCTTCCTGGATCAGCGCGTGGTTTCCGACTGGTGTCAACATGACCACACGTGCGCCGGCGGTCGCTGACTCCCCTTTGAAGGACCGCGCGAGACGCAGCGAATCTTTGCCCGCATATCCCAGATCAATTACTGCGAGATCAAATGGCGCGCCGCGCGCCGCGGCCTGCGTAAGGAGTTCTAGGCCGTGCTCGGGAGTCTCTGCGACACGAACATTCATTCCCCAATTGCAAATTTGGGAGTAAAGAATGCCGCGGCTGATCGCGCTAGACTCAACAATCAGCGTCCGTAAACCGGTGAGCGCTCCCTGTGGTATTTCATTTGCATCGCCAAGTGAAGTCCCAGGCTGTTTGTCAAAACTGCATTCGAACCAGAACGTGGAGCCGGTGCCGACCGCCGAGGTGAGCTTGAGGCTTCCGCCCATCATTTCTACAAGTTGTCTGCTAATGGCCAGACCAAGTCCGGAACCACCATGCTTGCGCGTGGTTGAGCCATCAGCCTGTGAAAACTCATCAAAAATGCGCGATTGCGCTTCTTCACTGATACCCACGCCCGTATCAGAAACCTCAAAGCGCAGCGTCAGCGTTGAGTCGGTCTGCTCAGCGCCCGTAACACTAATGACAATCGCGCCCTTCTGTGTAAATTTGATCGCATTGCCCGTGAGGTTGGTCAAGATTTGACCAAGCCTCAATGGATCGCCCTTGACACGTGTATTCAGATCGGCAGGAATGCGGCAGGCCAGCTCCAGCCCCTTGGCATGAGCACGCTCCGCCAGAAGGTCAACGATATCTTCGAGCGTCTGCCGCACATCCAAGTCGACCTGTTCGAGTTCGAGCTTTCCGGCTTCGATTTTTGAGAAGTCGAGCACATCGTTGATAATCGCGAGGAGATTTTTCCCGGAGGTTTGCACGGTTTCAGCGTA
This sequence comes from Betaproteobacteria bacterium, assembly GCA_031401935.1. Taxonomy (GTDB): domain Bacteria; phylum Pseudomonadota; class Gammaproteobacteria; order Burkholderiales; family Usitatibacteraceae; genus UKL13-2. The sequence goes on from JANNRY010000311.1 coordinate 6,417, forward strand.
TTTTCGCTGGACACTTGACAGCCCCGTTTCCAGCAAGAGCTCCGTCATGCCAAGTACCCCATTCATCGGCGTACGGATTTCATGACTCATACGAGCAAGAAAAGAGCTCTTTGCCTGATTAGCCGCTTCCGCAGCCACACGTGCCAATCGCAAGGCCTCCTCGCCTCGCTTGTTTTGCGTCACATCGCGTGCGACAGAGATTGTGCCCACAAACTCATTGTTGTCATTGACCAGCGGTGCGACCGCAACCTGCATGTCAATTTGGTTACCGGACTGCGTGGAGGCTTTCGTATCATAGGAAAATCGCTCACCAGTCGCCAATCTCTTCATACGTATGCCGACGTCGGCAGGATCAGACTCGTCTATTTTCAGTGTGTGTCCTACTGCCTGACTTTGCGAATATCCAAACATCGCGGCGGCACCATTGTTCCAGCTCGTCACGACGCCGGTAAAGTCCTCAGTCCAGATCGCTTCGCTGGATTGCTCAACGATAGTCGCCAATAACCTGTTTTTGGATTCACTCGCGCCGAGTGACGCAAGCAATCTTTCAGTATTGTTAGCCATGTTGTTAAACGCTTCTGCGGCCACGCGAACCTCTGTAGAACCCTCCGCCGGTATTCTCACCGCGTGGTCGCCTTGACTAAAGCGGTTGGCGCCTTCAGCCAGCATGCGCAATGTGCCGAGGTTGCCGCGGAAGATTAACCAAATGAATTGCAACATCAAGAAGAGTGTGACGCTCAGAATTTGTATCTGCTTGACAAACTGTAGCCAGAGCCGATTCTGCGTCTTTACCGGTGTCATTTTCGCCGACAGCGTGCCATATCCAACGCCACCCGTAGTCACGTCTAGCGTCTCTTCGGCAACCTCAATTGCGGCGATGACGGTAAACCATTTCGGCGCGTCAAGTTTATCCGGCGTATCTTGCGCGGCGAGTTTTCTGCCCTGATTGTCGGTCCATTCAAAACGATCCATCTCGCTTTTGGTCACCTGCTTTTTTAGCAGTTGTTCAATCGCGGCGTATTCACCCAACAATGCTTGATCCGCAACTAACGGCGCCAGAAAGGCAAGTGTTTCGGTAAGTTCCCGCTTTAGGCGCAAGGAATGCTCTGTCGCCCCGTCGGCAACGAACAGGAACGTCTGGACGCTACCACCGACGATGATAGCTGCACCAACAGCGAACATAAGCCGCGGCACCAGCCCCCACTGAGACCAAAACCCAGTCAAGCCTGCAAATTTCATTCCCACCTCCTGCTCCTGTGACGCGCCGCCTATTGTCAACTCACTTGACTTGGGTCTGGCGGTAAAACGCCCGGTAATTGTCGTAGTCGCGATTCTCTGCCGCGATAAACCCTAACTCGCCTTTGCTTTTCAGGAGTTCGGCACCGGCCTCTAGGATCTTGCTTCCCTCGGGATCCTTGACCATGCCAATGAATGCGTTCCTTACAGCGGTCACTTTTTCAGCGGGCACTTTAGGATTCGCCATGATACAAAGATCCTGATAAACCTCTGATGTCCAGAGCACGCGGTATTCGAAAGCTTCGCGCCGGGCATACCGAGCCATGATCGTGCTGTTGACTCCCGCTGCCGCCACTTTGTGGATCCTCAACTGGGCCGAGGAGGCCTCTTGATTGCCTGTTATGACCACATTTACACTTACCTTCGCCTTAAGGAGCGCATCGAGCGGGAGCCAGTAGCCAGTGAACCCGTCTTTGGACACAAAAGCGACATCTTTTCCATTCAGATCCTCGAGGGTGCGTACCGGCGAATCGGCAGGCACTACAATTTGCGCCTGAATCCCCGGGCCGGCAGGCCGCGCGATCACTCTGTAACCGAGACGGTCCCGTTCCGGGGTGAAGAAATGGTTCGTGTATAGAAAGTCATAAAGCCCTTTTTCGGCAATGGCGTTGCCGTCTTGAGCCGTCTTCGCGAGCTTTAGTTCAAGGGGAACGCCACTTTTCGCGGACACGTAACTAAGAATCGGGTTCCAATATTGCGCTGTGAGCGCCACACTGCGCTGATTTAATACATGAAAAGCGAGGGGTTTCTCGGCGGCGCGCGCGCGCGTTGGGATCGCAAATATGACAACGGCCACTGCTAGCGACACCAACAAAACTGCAGCGTGTATCAAGCTTCGTGGTTTCATTGCATTTCCTCCAAGGGGCAAATTCATCAAAAAATGTTGGCGAATCGTAAGTATTGAAAGCAGTAAAAAAGCAACTTTGAAGCTGAAAAATTATATCGCAGCCTTGATAAATAACATTGCGCCGCTTAGGACAAGCAGGGCACCGACAACCTTCAACATGCCCTCGCTCGTCAAATCGGTATGCACCTTGTTGCCGGTGTAGAGCCCAAATGCCATCGGGATAAGTGCCGCCAGATACATCAACTGTAGCTTGGGATCACTTAACAGGCCCGCGAAAAAAAATAACGCCAACCGGAACCCACCGTCAATGGCGATGAGGCAAGAAAAAGTGGCGCGCACAACACCTTTGTCAAACAACCGGCGCGTGAGATACATGATGTATGTTGGCGAGCCGGCACCAAACAAAGCACCCGCTCCGCCGCCCAGTAATCCCGCCGGAATGGCCCACGCTTGGGACAATTTGTCTTTGGCTCGTTCACCAAAGATATTTCGAATGCCGAAAAACATGGTGAACGCGCCAAGCGTGACCAGAATTGGCGTGGTCGGCAGCTTTATCAACGCGTATGTGCCGATACATGCGCCAATGATGCCAAGTGGCAAGAGAATCTTGATTTCACCCCAATCCACCAGCTTCCGGTTGACCCTGCCTAACGCAATTGAGGCCGTAAAATCCAGCGCGAGAACGAGTGGAATGGCAAACTGCAACGGCTGGGAAAGTGCGAGCAACGGCACCGAGATCAAGCCAGAGCCAAAACCGGTAATGCCACGGATAAAATAGGCGCTCAGCACGATGCAAAGTACCAAAATCATGTCGACCATTGTCGATTCCTAAAGTTGAGAATGCGGGCGTTGCGCCAGTTGTACATGGATGTCATTTACTCGTCACGGAGTCTACATGATTGCCCTTTGCGCAGGAGTCAAGACTCAATTGTTCACACTTTGAAAGTGCCAAAAACGCGGAAATCCGCGACAATATGTATGGCGGCGCATAGTGCATCGCAATCTCGCCAGCGAGCATGTGACGCGGTCACATATCTCGTTGGAGCATAGTCGAGCAGTACATGCGGCCCAGCATATGTTGTCGCGAAATAGCCACACGGATCCCACTCCACGTTTTTTCCGAGATCAGGAGAATCGTATGACAGATGAATCGAAAATCGATATCCATCCATTAGGATTGGTCGGCGCAGAAATCACAGGCATTAATCTAGCGCGAACAAGCACGCTCGATATCGAGGCGATCAAGAACGCATGGTATCGGCATGACGTACTCTTGTTTCGCAATCAACAAATCACGGATGCTGATCTACTATCGTTTTCACGACATTTCGGTGCACTCGATTCGCCCCCGAATCAGGGCGCGGGAAGAAAATCTGCATTGGGGTACCCCGAAGTTTATGTGGTCTCAAACGTGCTGGACGAAAGGGGCGAGCCAATCGGCGCGCTTGGTGATGGCGAGGCCACCTGGCACACAGACATGAGCTATCTACCTGAACCACCGGATGCGTCAATGCTGTATTCACTGGAAATTCCCGCTATCGGCGGCGACACTTGGTTTTGTAGCATGAAGGTCGCGCTCGCCAAGATGCCCGCTGATCTGGTAGCGCGCCTGCGTACCCTCAACATTAAACATGACGGTACCTATGATTCTGGTGGTTACGCCCGCAAAGGCGTCACGCCTTCAAACGACCCACGCACCTCCGTAGGTACGTCGCATCCTGCGATCACACAGCACCCTGTATCCGGTGATCATTCGCTGTATCTTGGTCGTCGCCGCAACGCTTACATCGTAGGCCTTGATATTGTTGAGTCCGAGCAACTTCTGGATGAGATGTGGACATACGTCGAGTCAGCCGTTTACAAACACCGCTGGGCATTGGGCGACCTTGTCCTGTGGGACAACCGAACAACGATGCACAGACGCGACGCGTTCAACGCCGATTCGCGTCGGATTATGCATCGCACCCAAATCAAAGGCTCAAGCGCACCACGCCGGGCCAGTTAACAGCCAATACTCTGCGGGCTGCGGGCAACACCTCATCCGCGTCCGATGTTTAGTACTTTCCTATCGCACGAGTTTTTTCACCTTGCACGGAGAATTGAAGGATTATGGAAAATAATTTTCTTGACACTCCGGAGAGAAGTGTCAAACCAAGGCGTGCCGGCATAACCTCGTTGATCGACAATGGTGTTCCGACAAAATATTTCGTCGACGTCATTGAGAGTGATGCGCAGCTTATCGACTACGTTAAATTTGGCTGGTGCACGGCTCTGGTGACAAAGGACATTGAAAAAAAGATCGAGTGCCTGGTTAGCAATAACGTGGAATATTATTTCGGTGGCACTCTTTTTGAAAAGGCCTTGTCGCAAGACAAACTGGATGCGTTTTACAAATTCCTGAAGAATTTCGATTGCAAGGTAATGGAAGTGTCAGATGGCACGTTGAGTATCTCGAGCAAAGACAAGGCCAGACATATAGCTGACTTTGCCAAGGAGTTTTGCGTATTCAGCGAAGTAGGCAAGAAAGACATCGAAGAAGCTGACAACATGCCGATCTCACGCTGGATAGACGAAATTCAACACGATCTGGCCGCTGGCGCGACCAAGGTCATTCTTGAATCGAGGGAATCCGGTAAAAGCGGTATCTGTGACGCCAACGGCAATTTGCGACCGGGCCTGATTTCAGGTATCACCAGATCAAGGTTCCGTGCGCCGGATGCACTGTGGGAGGCACCTAACAAGATGCTTCAAACCAGTTTGATTTCTTCAATCGGCCCCAACGTCAATCTCGCCAACATTGCATTTGGCGATGTCGTCGGGCTCGAAACCCTCCGCCTCGGCATACGCTCCGACACATTCAATTTGTACAATTCGACTGGCAGCGATTACGCGACTCCGCGACGCCACCGCGAATCATTTGAGCACCCTGATCGCCGCGGTGCGACGGGCCTCCTGACAGACCGGAGTAAGCAAGCCCATGGTGTCCATTGAGGTTTTGGGCTGCGGAAAGTTGAAACCAAAACGGTGCATCGTTGATATGGATTTGAATGTTATTCAGGGCAGCGAAGCGGAGTACCCTGCGGCCGACATAAATATCGTTATCGATGTGATCCGTGCGTTCACGGTGAGTCACGTAGCGTTCCTGCGTGGTGCGCATGAGATTTTTCTTGTAGACACTGTTGAAGAAGCGTTCAAGTTAAAGGATCGGAATGCCGCGTATTTATTGGCTGGCGAGGTGGCTGGGCTGCCAATACCTGGTTTTGATCTAGATAACTCCCCGCATACGTTCTCAAATGCCAACCTTAAGAACAAATCGCTAGTGCAGAAGACTACCAACGGTGTCAAGGCAACTCTGCACGCACTGAATGCGAATGCGATTCTGGTAACAGGACTTTCCAATGCGAGAAAAACAGCGCTTTATGCGAGGCAGGTTGCGGCCTGTATACCGCACTGTAAAGTGAACGTCATCGCATCCCATGCCATTGATGATGATGATCTAGCTTGTGCCGAATATATTGCCGATCTGATGTTGGATCGACACATCATCAATCTTGCGGATGTTCAAAACAGGATCAAAACATCAAGGCCGGCACAGAAGTTCTTCGATTTGCAGCAGCCGGCGTTTAACGAAAAAGATATGGCCTTTTGTACCCAGGAAGTGAATTGCGACTTTGTCATGCAAGTCGACAAGAGTCTGCAATTGCCCAGGATTATCAAGCGGACAGTATAGGCAACACTGCGATAAAAGCGGCGCACTTTGTCGCAACCTGAATAATCCTGTGAGCCGATCGCTACAGGCTTCGGTGCAGACAACCTTTCGTCGCAACGAAACCAGACTACGACTGCGACGCGGCAACCCCAGTGACCGCCTCGAGAATCGACTTGCTCGACGAAGGTTTGACCAGCAGGGCGACCGCTCCTGCTTCCATTACTTCGCGTCTTGTCGCGTGGTCGTCGAGTGAAGTGAGTAACACGATACGACAGGTCGACGCCGCGTTGAGACGCAAATTTTTCAGAAAGCTGGTGCCAGAAAGTTTGGGCATGCGAATATCGCAGACAACGGCATCGAAGTTGGAAGCCCGATACATTTCGAGTGCCGTCATGCCGTTATTGGCGCTCGCCACTTCATAGCCAGCGCGACGCAATACCGCAGACACATACTCAACTATTGTGGCGTCGTCATCAACAACGAGGGCTGTTTTTTTTGCAGGGGTATTCTCTATTGCCATTTAATTCTCGATTCCTTGTCTGTTGCCGTACTACTGTTTGACGCAGTCGATGTAGTACGCGAGTTTGCCATCGTATTCTGTTTCGACCAAACCATGGATATCGGTTTCAAAGCCCGGAAACTTACCGTTGAATTCACGCGCGAAGCGTAAATACTGGACAATGGTTTTGTTGAATCGTTCGCCCGGAATCAGTAGTGGAATGCCCGGAGGATAGGGTGTGAGCAACACACTAGTAATACGGCCTTCGAGATCATCAATCGCGACTCGATCGATCTCGCGGTGCGCCAGTTTTGCGTACGCATCTGCTGGTTTCATCGCGGGTTGCATGTCAGACAAGTACATTTCTGTCGTCAGCTTAGCTACGTCGTTGGCCTTGTACATATCGTGAATCTGCTGGCACAAATCCTTCAGTCCCACACGCTCGTAGCGTGGCTGTGTCGCAACGAATTCCGGCAGGATTTTCCACATCGGCTGATTCTTGTCGTAATCATCCTTGAACTGTTGCAATGCTGTCAGCAGCGTATTCCAGCGGCCCTTGGTGATGCCGATGGTGAACATGATGAAGAACGAATAGAGTCCGGTCTTCTCCACGATCACACCGTGCTCGGCGAGGAATTTGGTAACGATGGAAGCGGGTATGCCAGTCTTGGCAAACTTGCCGGACACATCCAGACCCGGTGTGACGATGGTGGATTTGATCGGGTCAAGCATGTTGAAGCCGGAAGCCATGTTGCCGAAGCCATGCCATTTATCGTTGGCCTTCAACACCCAGTCTTCGCGCGAACCGATGCCCTCCGCGGCGATCTTGTCGGGCCCCCAAACCTTGAACCACCAGTCCTTGCCGAATTCGGCATCGACTTTTCTCATGGCGCGCCGGAAATCCAGGGCTTCCGCAATCGATTCCTCCACCAGCGCCGTTCCGCCGGGCGGCTCCATCATGGCCGCCGCCACGTCGCAGGAGGCGATGATCGCGTACTGGGGCGAGGTCGAGGTATGCATCAGGTAGGCCTCGTTGAACACGTGCCGATCAAGCTTGCGGGTCTCCGATTCCTGCACCAGGATCTGCGACGCCTG